>JAJQBC010000001.1 GCA_021203465.1 Lachnospiraceae bacterium
CGTCAGATTATATTCGTTGATCATGGACTCCTCATCGTAATAGTTTTCCCAGATGAAGCTTCCTTCCTCCCTGTTTTCGGCGATGGTCTGCTCCCCCAGAATCTCCCGGTACTTGTATTCCGTATTAAGGTCAAAAATGAACAAGCCGCCGTAATCCAGATAATTGCGCGCAGCCGCGCGTAAGATTCCGAGGATTTCCTCCTCGCGCAGCACATAATTCAGGGAATCACAGACACAGACGATCGCACGCACGGTGCCATAGAGCTCAAACTCCCGCATATCCTGCTGTAGATACAGAATGTCGTGACCGGACTCTGCGCGTTTCTGAACGGCCTCTTCGAGCATTTCCTCAGACTGGTCGATGCCGATCATATCGTAGCCCGCCTCCGCGAGAAGTTCCGTCATCTGTCCGGTGCCGCAACCGAGCTCGCAGATCAGGCCCTCCGACACCCCGTATTCGCACAGGATATCGGTCAGATATCCGCACCACTCCTCATAGGGCACATCGTCCATAAACAGATCGTAGACCTTTGCGAAGCCCGTATACGCCTCCATCCTCATACCTCCGGTGATAAGAAAAGGGCTGTTCCTGTCAAAACAGCCCCTTACTCTTCTATTCAATGTCGTCGCACCTAGTGGCTGCTCAGATATTTCTCAATATTCTCAATGGCAGTCTCCTCATCGTCCCCATCCGCGGTCACAGTCACCGATGATCCGGCGGAAAGTCCCAGTGTCATCATGCCCATGATGCTCTTTGCATTTACCTTTTTGTCGCCGGTCTCCACATAAATCTTGCTATCATACTGACTTGCAACCTGCACCAGCACCGCGGCCGGTCTGGCCTCAAGCCCGCTGGCGAGTTGAACAGTGATCGGTTTCTTAATCATTATGGCTCCTCCTTCTTACTCCTCTTTGCCCTCTCGCAGCCGTTCAGCCATCGTACTCAGTCTGCGAAGGCGATGATTCACTCCGGACTTTCCGACGGGCGGGTCCAGCATCTCCCCCAGTTCCTTCAGGCTGGCATCCGGATACTCCAGCCTCAGCCTGGCTGTTTCGCTCAGGCTCCCGCTCAGATGCCCCAGGCCCACCGTTTGATCGATATACCTGATGTCCTCGATCTGGCGAACCGCGGCGGAAACCGTCTTGTTCAGATTGGCGGTCTCACAGTTTACCTTACGGTTCACGGAATTCCGCACTTCCTTCACAATCCGTACATTTTCGAGCTGCATCAGCGACACGTGAGCACCGGTAAGGCCGAGCAGATCAACGATCTGAGAGCCCTCCTTCACATACACGACAAAATACCTCTTGCGTGGGACGATCTTCGCATCAATCCCAAACCCGTCCAACAAGCCCCGAAGTTCCTCCGCCTTCTCACGATCGACACATACGATCTCAAGATGGTAGGATTTCCGCGGATCGCTGACGGATCCGGCCGCCAGAAATGCCCCCCGTATAAAAGCACTCCTGCAGCAGCTCTGCCTCAGCAAATGACTATGTATTCGCGCCATACAGCCGTCCATGTTCCCATCCGGATCCATAAGCTGCGTGCCCGTAAGCAGCCGCCTTGCCTCCCTATCGCGACAGACCGCCACGGTATAGTACCGCGCGCCGCATTTTCCCCGGACGGAGACTTCCGTTCTCATATTAAAGGTTTTTCTCAATAATGTAAAGCACTTTCTTGCGACAGGCAAATTTTCTGTCTGAATTTTCACACTGAGGCGGCCATCCTCCGCAGTAAAAATCTTCCCACAGAAACTTAAGATTGCCGCAGTTTCCGCCAACCTGCAGTGCCTTCCCGGCGATAGCTGTCTGGAAAGTTCTTCCTTGATCTCTCCGGAAAATGACATGCGATTTCCCTCACTTTCCCCGGGCCGCGTCCTTTCCGATATCCCGGTGATCCAGCCTCACACCGTAATCGCTCTGCCTGCACAGCCGCTCATACAGCCTGTCCGCCAGCGTCACGGAGCGGTGCTTTCCGCCCGTACAGCCGATCGCGATCACGAGCTGGTTCTTTCCCTCCAGCACATAATTGGGGATCAGAAAATGAAGCAGATCCTCCAGCTTGTCCAGAAAAACATGCGCCATATCGAAGCCCATCACAAAATCCTGAATCTCTTTATCATTGCCTGTCAGCTTGCGCAGTTCCTCATGGTAATAGGGATTGGGAAGGAAGCGAACGTCAAAGACCAGGTCGGCGTCATTGGGGATGCCGTACTTGAAGCCAAAAGAGAGCACCGTGATCATCAGATTTTTGAACGCGCGGTTCTGCACGAAAATCTGTTCCAACTCCTGCTTCAGCTCTCGCACGAGAAGCTGACTTGTATCAATAATATAGTCCGCCTGTTTTTTCAGAAAGGCGAGCCTTTCCCGTTCAAGCGTGATGCCCTGCTCAATCCTGCCGGACTCCGCCAGCGGATGCATGCGGCGTGTCTCTTTGTACCGCTTCACCAGCACATCGTCGCTCGCGTCGAGAAACAGGATCTCGTAGTCAATGCCCTGACCCGTCAGATGCTCCAGCACCTGCTGCAGTTGATCCAGAGACTTGCCGCTGCGCACGTCGACCCCGATCGCCACCTTCGTGATCTCACTGTTCCCGGAAGCCGTCAGCTCCGCGAATTTATCAATAAAGGGAACGGGCAGGTTGTCCACACAAAAATAGCCCGCATCCTCCAGTATTTTCAATGCCGTCGCTCTCCCGGCGCCTGACATGCCTGTCACGATCACCAGTCTCATTCTTGTCTCTCCTTCCCAGCGAAGCCAAGAAGCTTGACTTCCGGCTCCAGGCGAACGCCTGACTGTTCGTACACTCTGCGCTGTACCTCGCCAATCAGTTCCCATATCTGAGAGGCTGTGGCATCTCCCCGGTTGATCACGAAGCCGCAGTGCTTCTCCGACACCTGCGCGCCACCGATTCGGAAACCGCGAAGCTGCGCTTCCTCGATCAGCTTGCCCGCGAAATAGCCCTCCGGGCGCTTGAAGGTGCTGCCCGCGCTCGGATACTCGAGTGGCTGCTTCGCAAGGCGTTTCTGCCTCAGTTCTTCCATGCGCGCGCGAATCAACTCCGGCTCGCCCTCCGCGAGCTCCAGCTCCGCCTCCAGAACGATGCCGCCCTCCGCGGCGACTCGGCTCCTGCGATAGCCAAACTGCATCTCCTCCCCGCTGTAGTCCCGCTCGGCACCGTCCGGCAGCAGCACACGCACCCGCCGCACCACGTCCTTCATCTCTCCGCCGTAGGCTCCCGCGTTCATGACCATCGCCCCACCGATCGTCCCCGGTATCCCGGAAGCGAATTCGAGACCTGTCAGGCCGTGTTCCAGCGCGAACTTCGCCGCACGCACGGTCTGGACGCCTGCCTGCAGCCTGAGACGCGTCTCTTCCGCTCTCATCTGCGACACATTCCGAAAGAGATGGATAATGACGCCGTCATAGCCCTCGTCGCTGACCAGCAGATTGCTACCGTTCCCCACGATGTACCAGGGCATTTTCTGCACATGACACAGATCGATCACCGCGCGCAGCTCCGGCACAGACTGCGGCTCCACCAGATAGCGCGCGGGGCCGCCCACGCGGAAGGTCGTATGAAATTTCATCGGCTCGTCGGGCAGTACACGCTCTTCGTCCAGAATCTCCCGCAGCTGCTCCAGCATTGTCGTCCTCCATGGTCACTTTATTTTCCCCATCATACAACAGAAACGGGGATTTGTCGAGGGGCGCATGGCCATGAACGCCTCGGCTGCCCGGACGATCTGGCTACCCGATGCCTTGGCTACCCGATGCCCGCTCCGGGGTGGTATCCATATTCGGACCCGCTCCCGCTCAGGGAAAAGCGTAGCGGTACTAAGCTCGCCTGTCGCCCTATGGGCTTGGGCTCGCTAAGTGCCGACGCTTTTCCAATGGTCCGTATATGGATACCACCCCGGGGCGGGCTACACTGTGGCAAGTGACAGTACGGCTTATCGGCATCTTCTATGCGATGAGCGAATATATTTATGACTGCCACGCCTTAAAACATGTGTGATCAGGTGGTACCCCAGCGTGGTTCGGCTGTATTTCTGTAGGCGGACCATTGGGAGACGCCGGCACTTAGCGAGCTCGAGCCGTCCGGCGATGGGCGAGCTTGCGCGAGCAACGAGCCAGGCGCACATGCTTGCATGTGCATCTGGCGACTGCCGCGACAGCGAACGAAGTGAGCCTAGTGTCCGCTGCGTCTCACACTGAGCGAGAGCGGGTCCGCTTACAGATGTACTGCCGGGCCATGCGGCCGAGGCCACGTATCTTTCACCAGCCAATTCGTGACGGGTGTCCCATGATCAGCGTCCCCGGGGCCACGTACCTTACCCCAGATACTTCTTGACGTACTGGCCGGTATAGGACTCGGGTACCTCGGCGACCTGCTCGGGAGTGCCGCAGGTAACGACCGTTCCGCCGCCGTCGCCGCCCTCCGGCCCCATGTCGATGATGTAGTCGGCGGTCTTGATGACGTCAAGGTTGTGCTCAATGACGATAACTGTATTGCCGCCTTCGGCCAGGCGCTGCAGGATCTCGGTCAGCTTGTGGACGTCGGCGAAGTGCAGGCCGGTCGTCGGCTCGTCAAGGATGTAGACGGTCCGCCCGGTGCTGCGGCGACTCAGCTCGGTCGCGAGCTTGATGCGCTGCACCTCGCCGCCCGAGAGCGTCGTGGACGGCTGTCCCAGCTTGATGTAGGAAAGGCCGACATCGTAGAGTGTCTCAATCTTGCGGCGGATGAAGGGGACGTTTGCAAAGAAGTCGAGCGCCTCCTCAACGGTCATCTCCAGCACGTCGTAGATGCTCTTTCCTTTATATTTTACTTCAAGCGTCTCACGATTATACCTCTTTCCGTGGCAGACCTCGCAGGGCACATAGACATCGGGCAAAAAGTGCATCTCAATTTTCAGGATACCGTCTCCGGTGCAGGCCTCGCAGCGGCCGCCCTTTACGTTGAAACTGAAACGCCCTTTCTTGTAGCCCTTCGCCTTCGCGTCGGAGGTCGAGGCGAAGAGGTCGCGGATCATGTCGAAGACGCCGGTATAGGTAGCAGGGTTCGAGCGCGGTGTGCGCCCGATCGGCGACTGGTCAATGCAGATGACCTTGTCGAGCTGCTCCATGCCCTCGACTGCGCGGTGCTTTCCGGGAATCGTCCGCGCACGGTTCAACGTCTTCGCCAGGCTCTTATACAGGATTTCATTGACAAGCGAGCTCTTTCCGGACCCGGACACACCGGTGACGCAGGTCATGACGCCGAGCGGAAAGCGCACGTCTATATTTTTCAGATTATTTTCGCGGGCACCGCGGACGGTCAGCCAGCCGGTCGGTGTGCGTCGGCTCTCCGGTACGGGGATCTTCAGACGGCCGCTTAAGTACGCACCGGTAATAGAGGCCGGATTGGCCATCAGATCCTCGGCGGTCCCGGTCGCGACGACCTCGCCGCCGTGCTCACCCGCACCGGGACCGATATCGACGATGTAGTCCGCCGCGCGCATCGTATCCTCGTCATGTTCCACGACGATCACCGTATTCCCGAGGTCGCGCAGACGGCGCAGCGTGTTCAGCAGCTTGTCATTATCACGCTGATGCAGACCGATACTCGGCTCATCCAGAATGTAGGCCACGCCGACGAGACCGGAACCGATCTGCGTCGCGAGACGGATACGCTGCGCCTCGCCGCCCGAGAGCGTACCGGTCGCCCGGGTCAGCGACAGGTAGTCAAGACCCACATCCATCAGAAAGCGAATGCGCGCATGGATTTCCTTCAGAATCTGGTCGCCGATCAGGTGCTGCTGCCCCGTCAGCGTCATGTGCTCGAGGAAGTCATTCAGATCGCGCACCGACTGGTCGGTCACATCGTAAATATTTTTATCGCAGACAGTCACGGCAAGAGAGGCGGGCTTCAGGCGCTTTCCCTTGCAGGCGCGGCAGGGCGTGATGCGCATGAAGGACTCAAACTCCTGCTTCATCACGTCCGAGGCTGTCTCGCGATAGCGGCGCTCGCTGGCTTTGATAAGTCCCTCAAAAGCGACCGGATAGACTCCTTCCCCGCGCTGTCCCTTATAGTGCACCTTCACCTCGCGGGCGCCGCCGTGAACGAGCATCTGCCGGACTTCATCGGACAAATCCTGCCAGGGCGTATTCAGCGAAAAATCATATTCCTTTTCCAGCGCCACCAGAATCGCATAGGTGAAGCTGGACGGGTCGGCGCAGCTCTGCCAGCCGAGCACCTGGATCGCGCCGCCGCGGATGCTCAAGGTCTTATCCGGAATCATCAGATCCTCGTCAAATTCCATCTTGTAGCCCAGACCCGCGCACTCCGGACAGGCGCCGAAGGGATTATTGAAAGAAAAGCTGCGCGGCTCAATCTCCTCCATACTGATGCCGCACTCCGGGCAGGCGTAGCTCGAACTCATCGTGATGAGATCGCCGCCGATCACCTCCACGACCAGCAGACCCTCCGCAAGGCCGAGCACCGTCTCAATCGAGTCGGCCAGACGCTTCTCAATGCCCGGCCTCACGACGAGGCGATCCACGACGATCTCGATCAGGTGCTTATTATTTTTCTCGAGCTTGATTTCCTCGGAAAGCTCGTACATGTGTCCGTCGATCTTCACGCGCACGAAACCGCTCCGTCTGGCCTTCTCGAGCACTTTCACGTGTTCGCCCTTGCGGCCCTTGACCACCGGCGCGAGCAGCTGGATTCTCGTCCGTTCCGGCAGCGCCATAATCTGGTCGACCATCTGGTCGACGCTCTGCCGTTTGATCTCCCGTCCGCACTTCGGGCAGTGCGGGATACCGATGCGCGCGTAGAGCAGACGAAAATAATCGTAAATCTCCGTCACCGTACCGACCGTCGAACGCGGATTTCGGTTTGTCGACTTCTGGTCAATCGAAATCGCCGGGGAAAGCCCCTCGATACTCTCGACCTCCGGCTTCTCCATCTGCCCGAGAAACTGTCGCGCATAGGAAGACAGCGACTCCATATAGCGCCGCTGTCCCTCCGCGTAGATCGTGTCGAAGGCCAGCGATGATTTTCCCGAACCCGACAGGCCGGTCAGTACGACCAGATCATTTCTCGGAATCTCCAGATCTATATTTTTCAGATTGTGCTCCGAGGCACCCCAAATCTTGATGTATTTTCTAAGTCCTTCCGCCATACTTTTCCCTCTTGAACAATCTCATATTGTAATGACTCGGTTCAGTCGCCGTGCAGCCACACCGATTTGCCTGCACAGTATAGCACATTCCGAAAAAAAAGTACAGAGCAGAGTGAACATCTGTTCTGTACTTTTGAGTTCTCCTTGCATCTGTTTACTGCAGACCGTTCATCTGCTTCTTCAGCTCAATCATCTGGTCGCGCAGCGTCGCAGCCGTCTCGAAATCCAGCTCCGCGGCAGCCTTCTTCATCTTCTTCTGGATCTGGCCGATCAGCTTCTCGAGCTCCTCCCGGCTCATCGACTCAGGATCCTTCTCAAAGCGCAGATCCTTCTGGTCCACCTCTTTGGAAATGCTGATCAGATCGCGCACCGCCTTCTGGATCGTCTGCGGCGTGATGCCGTGCTCCTCATTGTAGGCCTGCTGAATCTCCCGCCGGCGGTTCGTCTCCTCGATCGCGCGGCGCATGGAGTCCGTCATATTGTCAGCGTACATGATCACATGGCCCTCGCTGTTACGCGCAGCGCGACCGATCGTCTGCACCAGCGAAACCTCGGAGCGCAGGAAGCCCTCCTTGTCCGCGTCGAGAATCGCCACGAGCGTGACCTCCGGAATATCCAGGCCCTCGCGCAGCAGGTTGATACCGACGAGCACGTCGAAGACGTCCATCCGCATGTCGCGGATAATCTCCGCGCGCTCGAGCGTATCGACGTCCGAGTGCAGATAGCGGACGCGGATACCGACCTCCTTCATATAGGCGGTCAGGTCCTCCGCCATCCGTTTGGTCAGCGTCGTGATCAGCACCTTGTGATGGCCGGCCACCTCTTTATTGATCTCCCCAATCAAGTCGTCGATCTGCCCCTCCACCGGGCGCACGGACACCTCCGGGTCGAGCAGGCCGGTGGGCCGTATGATCTGCTCAGTCCGCAGCAGCTCATGCTCCGCCTCATATTCCCCGGGCGTAGCCGAGACAAACAGCATCTGATCTATTTTACTCTCAAATTCCTCAAAACTCAAAGGGCGGTTGTCCTTCGCGGAGGGCAGTCGGAAACCATAGTCCACAAGCGTCGTCTTTCGGTTCTGGTCGCCGAAGTACATCGCGCGGATCTGCGGAATCGTCTTGTGCGACTCATCGATGATGATCAGATAATCATCGTGGAAATAGTCCATCAGCGTGTGCGGCGGCACGCCCGCGGGCAGCCCCGCCAGATGCCGCGAATAGTTCTCAATGCCCGAGCAGAAACCCGTCTCCTTGAGCATCTCAATATCAAAATTAGTCCGCTCCTCGATCCGCTGCGCCTCCAGAAGCTTGTCCTCACTCTTGAAATAGCGGATGCGCTCCTCGAGCTCCTCCTCGATCCGCTTCACCGCCTCCTGAATCTTTCCCGGCGGGACGACATAGTGTGAGGCTGGGAAAATGGCGACGTGCAACATCTCGCGCCGCACCTCTCCGGTCAGCACGTCGATCTCGACGATCCGGTCGATCTCGTCCCCGAAAAACTCCACCCGGATGGCATGCTCGCTCTCATTGGCCGGAAAAATCTCAACCACATCGCCGCGTACGCGGAAAGTGCCACGCTTGAAATCCATTTCATTCCGGTCATACTGGATATCAATCAGCCTGCGCAGCAGCTCATCCCGGTCAACCTCCATGCCCGGCCGCAGCGAGACCGCCATCTTCTCAAAATTCTCCGGCTCACCCAGACCATAGATGCAGGACACCGACGCCACGACCACCACATCGCGCCGCTCGACCAGCGACATCGTCGCCGACAGGCGCAGCTTGTCGATCTCGTCGTTGATCGCCGAATCCTTCGCAATATAGGTGTCGCTGGAAGGAACGTAGGCCTCGGGCTGGTAGTAGTCATAGTAGGACACAAAATACTCCACCGCATTCTCAGGGAAAAATTCCTTAAACTCCCCGTAGAGCTGTGCAGCGAGGGTCTTATTGTGCGCAATTACCAAAGTCGGCTTGTTCAGCGCCTGGATGACGTTCGCCATCGTGAACGTCTTGCCGGAACCCGTGACGCCCAGCAAGGTCTGGAATTGATTTCCTTTCTGGAAACCATCAACCAGGTCGGCGATGGCCTGGGGCTGGTCGCCTGTCGGCTCGAATTCTTTGTGCAATTTGAACAACATCCGCGATTTTACCTCTCAAATTTCCTTAGCAAAAAAGTTCGCCTATTAGGCAAAAATTCGTAAAAAGCTCGATTTTCGCCCTGCCTAATAGACGAACTTTTTGATTTTTACGAATGAAAGTCACCTGAATCCGATTTCTGACACGCCGAAAACCTTGATAATACAAGGAAAAACGACATAACACAAAGTCACCTGAAATCATGACTGCAAAAGCGCAGTCATGATACCATTCGTCGCTCGCCAAGAGTGAGTACACTCCCTCTGGCTCGCTTGCACTCATGAAATTATAGCACGGAAAATGAAAAAAGTATAGCCGCAAGATGGAACATTCGTTCTTTTCCTGCGGCTATGTCCTTATGTCGTATTATATGAGATAGTCTTCTGCCTGGATGACTACGTCAATATTTTCAGTTTTGAGTTCCTCGTCATCGTCCTCGCTAGGAAGCACCTCATCTATGAACGGTCGAAGCTCGTCCACACAGTCCGCAATGATCCCTCGCTTGTCGCCATACACATCTATGGTAATCAATTCTTTAGTGTGTCCTATCAGCTTTGACACTGCTTTTGGATTGAAGTCATTTTTCAGGAGAATTGTGCAGAATGTGCTACGCAGGTCATACCAGCATATATCGGGACGATTATTATCCTGAAGAAACTTTTTATAATGCTTTCCTGATACTTAATATCAGCAAGTTTTAAATCTTTTAAAAAGAGCTTGACATTGGCTCAAGGGCAAGGTTTATCATTACATAACAGAGGAGGTTGTATATGGGTTACAAAGTGAAATGGGTTGAAGATCATTTAGGCATAACACGAAAAGCGCTTAGAACATATGAAGAAAAAGGGGTGATGCCACGAAATAAGTACGGCCAATATCGTAATTATTCTGAGGAAGATATTTATCGTATTTGGACTATCAAAGTGCTTCAGGGAATAGGCTATTCCTTAAAGGAAATTGCGAATATAGAAAAGGTGGATGACTTTAACCCTGATGCCTCGATTGCTGAAAAAATAAAGGATTTAGAAAAAGAGCAGGCAAGAATAGAACAAGTTTTGGGATATGCGCGAACTATAAAGCTGACGGGAAGACTTCCATCCTGGCCCAAAGAGATGGGAAGTATGAAGTTTGAGGATTTTTATAAAAAATCTCTAAACGAATGGAATATCAATGATGATCCCGCATCTCAAGCATACCAATCATTAGCAGATTCTGTATTAAATAAATC
>JAJQBC010000044.1 GCA_021203465.1 Lachnospiraceae bacterium
AATGGAAGAATTTTATTTCTACTGCCTTGATCATCATCATCGTGTCTACTGTCACGGGAGAGGAAATGTTTACGGAACTCAGTGCTACGAGGACAGGTGTATTTGCATTGATCTGTGCCTGCGTCTGGGTTGGCCTGTTTAACTCAATTCGATCGGTGTGCAGAGAACGGGATATCGTGAAGCGGGAATATCGCACAGGACTCCATATTTCATCTTATGTGCTGGCACATGCCGTCTATGAAATGATGATTTGTGCGGGGGAGGCACTGATTATCTTTCTGGTTGTGTATATAAAAAACATGTCACATTTTCCGAGTACAGGGTTGGTGTTTACAAGAAGCATCGATATGTATATTACTTTCTGGATCGTCATTTTCAGTTCGGATATGCTTGCCCTCATGATTTCCTGCATTGTCAGATCAGAAAGTACGGCGATGACGGTCATGCCATTTGTGCTGATTGTTCAGCTTGTAATGGCTGGAACAATTTTTGAATTAAGTGGTCTGACGGAAATGATTTCCTATTTTACCATCAGTAAATGGGGCTTTGATGCTGTCTGTTCAATCGCCAATACAAACACTTTCCTGTATGCGGCATATATGGCCGCAGGCAAAAGCGGTGCTGAACCAAACATGGGTAATCTTATGTTCGCATGGACGTTTATGATTGCATATGCAGTTATTTACATCGCAATCGGAATTATTGCATTGAAACAAGTTGACCGGGATAAGAGATAAATGAGTATGTGCAACATGATCATGGAGAGGATCCTCAAAGCTGTTGGTAGAGAGGCAGAAACAGTTTGTGACGATGAAGAAAAGAACGTAGAGTTTTTGTACTGAGAGTGAGAAACTGATGAGGGGTAACTGTCGTATACCATGTCTTGCTGATGTTCATTGAGGAAAAGATGATGAAAAAAATATTTAAAGAGATGTTTTTAGTAATATTGCTGTTTATGCTTGCTGCCTGCGGGAAAAATGCTTCGGTCATGACATGGCAGGAACAATATGATCTTGGTGAAAAATATTTGCTGGAAGAAGACTATGAGGCAGCTATTGTGGCGTTCACTGCAGCGATTGAGATTGATCCGAAAGAAATAGAGGCATATACAGGCCTGGTGAAGGCATATACGCAAACACAGGATTATGAGGCGGCTGCATCAACCGTCGATGGAGCTCTCGATATTTTAAGAACACTGGAAGCAGACTTGTCAGATGAAAGCCTGGATGGCTTCGTTGACAGCGCAGCAGAAGCTTATGGGAATGTCAGAGATATTGATAGACAATATAATTTCTGGGTATCTTTGATAGAGATGTATGCAGAGGAATCCGGGGAAACACTAAGCGAGCGAGGAGCCGCTGCTTTGGCGCAGCTTGGACAGTCATATACAGACCAGGAAAATTATGAACAGGCAGAGGCAGCATTTAATTACGCGATTGAGCTGGCTCCGTTGAAAGTTGATTACTATTTGCTGATCGCCGAAATGTATTTTGCGCAGGGCAAATATGAAGAAGGAATTTCTGCATTGGAGGCTGGCTACGAGTTAACTGGAGAGGAGACTCTAAACGCCAGAATAGCCGAAGCTCAGGAAGGGCAACAGTCTGTCCTTGAAGAAAACCTGAAAAAGATCGTTGACCAGATGGAAGTTCAGTTCACAGTTGATGATGTTCAACTTGGTGTCACAGAGTTAGAAGATGTGGCGGCGATATATGGAAACAGAGCAGGAGCTGAGCTTTATTACTCTAGGCAGAATGGGGTCGAAAAACTTCACTCTGTCAGAGCCTATTTTGGGAAGAATGGTAACCCGATAGCGGATGGATATGAGGAAGGCGATGTTGATTTTGAATTTTCCGCGATGTTTAAATCGCGTACTACGGTGAATTCGATTAGGATTGAAAATCCAGATTTCCTTTGTCTGGGAGCTCTGCGAGTGGGTGATGATTTTGCAGATGTGTTAGAACTATACGCCCTCGAAGACGTTTGGGAATTGTGTGGGGATGGCTCGTATAGTATATATCAGACAGAAAGTGGAAAGAGAGTGGATGTCGGTTATAATGTGAATAATGGAAATGAATTTTTTATGTATACAAGCGAAGATGGATATCACATAGAGATTGAGGGAAACAATGGGAAAATATATAGTATTTATATGGTGACAGACTAGACGAGGTAAGTGATATGAGAACAGACAATATCGCTATTTTTCATGACACTTTAGACATTGCGAAACGAGGCCGCTACATCTGTGAAGACAGGGAGATTCCCCTGCAACTTGCTGCGGAACAAATGTTGGAGGTGCAGGCTTTCCCACCGGGGCGGATTCAGTAGCTCATGGACGGGGAAGGCCGCGCGCAGGCATCGTCAGACTGTCACGGGGAGATCCGGACTTGCGTCAGCGGGAGTGATTCCTACGAGGCGGCGATTGGCATGATGAAAGGGAATCTGGACAGAGCGGCTGATGATCCCGGCGTGCTGGTGCTGAATTTTGCCAATCCTGTCAACCCGGGCGGCGGCGTGACCAGAGGAGCCAACGCGCAGGAGGAGGATTTGTGCAGAAGAAGCACATTGTATCTTTCTCTGACGAGCGAGATGGCCAGGGAGATGTACGAATATAATTCGGCTCTGAAAAGCTATACTTCTTCCGACTTTATGCTTCTCTCCCCGCAGGTGGAGATCTTTAAGGACAGTACGGGAAATCCGCTGCCTGAGACATACCTCGTGTCGGTTTTGACAGCCGCAGCTCCCATGGTATCCTATGGCGGAATTGAGGAGAGCGCGCTACATGATCTTCTGGCGCATAGAATCCATGCCATCTTTCAGGTGGCGGCCAGCAGCGGCTATCGCGATCTGGTGCTCGGCGCATGGGGCTGCGGCGCGTTCGGAAATGATCCGGAGAATATGGCCGCGCTGTTCGCGCAGGAAGTAAAACGCTGGAACGCTGCGGAGCATTGCCCCTTCCGGCAGATCGAGTTCGCGGTTCTGCGAAGGAAGAACAGGGATTCCCATAATTATGACTGCTTTGCAAAGTATTTTCCTGAAAAATGAAAGGGTAACCGCGGTGGGAGGCCAACATGCCGATACATATTGTCAGAAATGATATCACAAAAATGGAATGTGATGCCATCGTGAACGCGACCAATCCAAAGCTGACCGACGCGGGCGGTGGCGTAGACGCTGCCATACACCGCGCGGCGGGGCCGGGGCTGGACGAGGAGTGCAGGAGGCTGGGTGGCTGTCGCCCCGGACAGGCGAAGCTCACCGGTGGCTACGATCTGCCCTGCAAGTACGTGATCCATACAGTCGGGCCGCACTGGCTGAGCGGGTCGAATCAGAAGAAAAAGATTCTGGAGTCCTGTTATCGGGAAGCCTTAAGAGTGGCGGCGGAGCAGGGCTGCGAGACGGTGGCCTTTCCGCTGATCGCGACGGGGACGCTCGGTTTCCCGAAGGATCAGGCGTTGCAGATCGCCATTTCTGAGATCAGCAGATTTTTATTGACAAGGGACATGCTGGTCTGGCTTGTCGTGTATGACAAGGATAGTTTTCAGGTCAGCAAAAAGCTGATCGAGGACGTCACGGAGTATATCGACGAGTGCTATGTGGAGGCGCATTACGTTGGCGAGGAGACCGTGCTGTCTACCAGGGCGCTGGATTCCGCGGGGTCCCGCAGGTTATGGGAGTGGGAGGAAAAGCAGACATCACGGTCAGCTGAAAAGCCTCCAACGCCAAATACGCAGAAGGCACAGGAACCTCTGCGTGAAGAAGGAAGATGCCTTATAAGAGCTCCGATGGAGGCCGTGCCTTCTCCGAATCTGCAGGACATGTTAAAACAGTTGGATGAGAGTTTCTCCCAGATGCTGCTGCGCAAGATCGACGAAAAGGGAATGACGGACGCAGAATGCTATAAAAAGGCGAACGTAGACCGCAAACTGTTCTCCAAGATCCGCAGCAACGTGAATTACAGGCCGAGCAAGACGACCGCGATCGCCTTCGCCATCGCGCTGGAGCTGCCCTATGACGAGGCGAAGGATATGCTGATGAAGGCGGGTTTTGCGCTCTCTCACAGCAGCAAATTTGACATTATCATCGAGTATTTCATCCGCAACGGGATTTATGATATTTTTCAGATCAATGAGGTGCTCTTTGAATTTGACCAGAGTCTTCTGGGGATGTAGGAGGTAAAGTATGTACGGAGCAATGATAGGGGACACCGTCGGTTCCAAATATGAATTCAACAACATTAAGACAAAGGATTTTCCGCTGTTTTCGGAAGGGTGTGCGATCACGGACGATTCGGTCATGACCGTGGCGGTGGCAAGCGCCATCTTGAAAAGCAGGGACGAGCAGTATCACAGCGGGAAGCGGACATTCCGCAGTATTCTGGTCGAGGAGATGCAGCGCTATGGCAGGCGCTTCCCACATCCGCAGGGCGGGTACGGCGGACGCTTCGGGCAGTGGCTGCAGAGGGAGAATCCAGAGCCTTACAACAGCTTTGGCAACGGCTCAGCGATGCGGGTGTCGCCCTGCGGGATTGTCGCGGTCTGCATGGAGGAGGCAGTGGCGCTTGCCAGGGCTTCGGCCAGTGTCACCCATGATCACCCGGAGGGTATCAAGGGCGCGGAGGTAGTGGCCGCGGCGATTTTCCTGGCGAAGATGGGCAAGAGCAGGGAGGAAATCCGCAGCCATATCTGCGAACATTATTATGAGCTGAACTCCACGGTGGACGAGATTCGGGTTCACTATGGTTTTGATGAGAGCTGCCAGAGGACGGTGCCGGAGGCGCTGATCTGTTTCCTCGAGTCGAAGAGCTTTGAGGACGCGATCCGCAATGCGATTTCGATTGGCGGGGATTCTGATACGGTCGGCGCGATCACTGGCTCGGTCGCGTGGACATATTACTGCAGGGAAAAAGGATATTCCCAATGGGTTTATGAGGTGCCAGAGGAAATGGCGGCAATCCGGCAGCAGGCGCTGGCCTATATCCCGGAGGATTTTGTGAAGACCGCGGAGGAGCTGCATGAAGCCGCCTGGCAGCGGATGGGAACCTATGGGCGTGTCGGAAGCTGCACGTGGATCTTAAGCCCTGGAGAGATGGGCTGACTATTCAAGCAGTGCTTGAATAAAAATCTGCTGTTTTCAAGCTCCGTTTGCTGTACAGATGATTACCCCTGCTTTATGATAGAACTGTAACCAGACAACAGAGCGGAAGAAAGTGAGGGAGAAACGATGAACGGATTTGTGGAACGGCTGGCCGCGGTGCGCAGGCAGAAGGGTATGACGCAGAATGAAGTGGCGGAACGGCTTGGCGTCTCTTTTCAGGCGGTCAGCCTGTGGGAGCGCGGCGAGACATCGCCAGACATCGAGAAGCTGGCGGATCTGGCGTCGGTATTTCAGGTGAGCGCGGACTGGCTTCTGGGCGGAAATGCGAAAGAAAACCTGATGATCGACTTTCAGGACAGCCTGTCCGACCGTCTATTTGACGAAGGCAGGATGTACACCTATGTCAAGACCTACGCGACGGCCCATCAGATGTACCAGACCGCGAAGGTGCTGCCCTATGTGCGCTCGCTGCACGAAGGGCAGGTCAGGAAAGGGAAGGACCGTGTGCCTTATATCTATCATCCGCTCCTCATTTCCTGCCATGCGCTGGCGCTGGGGCTGGACGACGACGACCTGGTCTCGGCGGCGCTGCTTCACGACATGTGTGAGGACTGCGGCGTGGCCGTGGACGACCTGCCGGTAAATGAAAGGACAAAGCAGGCCGTTGCGCTGCTCACGAACACGGGCGGAAAGAGCGAGGAATCGTTGGAGCGATACTATGCTGGAATCGCCACGAATCCGATCGCCACGATGGTGAAGCTTCTGGATCGCTGCAATAATATCTCCGGCATGGCGACCGGATTTTCCGCGGAAAAGATGGTTTCTTATATCAAGGAGACACAGAGATGGGTCTATCCGCTTCTGCGGAGGGCGAAGAATGAGCTTCCGATGTATTCCAACCAGATATTCCTGATCAAATATCATATAACGAGCGTCGCAGAGACTGTCAAGCATCTGTGAAAGGGGTGGCGCTATGCATAAGGGGAAATGGGGCGGGCTGGAAGTAAAGGAACTTAGTAAAGACCGTCTGCTTTGGTGCTATCAATCTGAAAGCAATTATACTGCTGCCATGCTGGTGGAGGATTTGCTGGAGGCAGGTTTTACCATCAGCCAGATTAAGTACATGGAAGTTGCCGGTATTTGGCCGATATGCCAGGTAGGCAGCTACGATTCAGCAGAGCGGTTTTTGAATGCTTATTCATGGCTTTGTAAACCGTGGATGAGCGGAATGCAATATCAGATATTTTGCGAACATAAAGGAATGCCCTGTGAGTTCTGGATGTCGGATGACGGATTTGGACGCTCCCGCAATAGTATAACCCTTTCGGGGATGGGTACGGATCAGATGAAATTCCTTGCAGAACGGTTGGGTTTTTTCTTGCAGAAAAAAGAGAACGAAAATGCCCGGCAGACATTAAAAGTGTACAGAGAATGGCATGATGTAATATTGAAAAAGATCCACCGAACTTATCAGCTGGAGCCGGAGCGATTATATTTTCTGACTGTATTTTTTTCCGAGGACGAAGAGTTCATGGGGTATTCCTTTGATGTGGAGGCTGCTGCCGACTCGCATTATCTTTTTGGAGAGAAGGGGGAGAAACGCCTGCGAGGAATGCTGGGATATGGAGAGGACGCTGGTACACTGGCGGAAGTGCTGGTTGACTATTTTTTCAAGGGCGGAGACGGTTCCGCTCTGAAAAGCGCGGCATACCGTGTCTGTAGCGAGTGGTATCATTTTGATTAAAGGGAGGGGAATAGAAAATGCCGGAAATCACGAAAATTGTAATTACAGGCGGCCCCTGCGCGGGCAAGACGACGGCCATGAGCTGGCTGCAGAACGCATTTACGGAAAAGGGATATGCCGTCCTGTTTGTGCCGGAGACGGCGACGGAGCTGATCGGCGGCGGGGTCGCGCCGTGGACTTGCGGGACGAACGCCGATTACCAGAAATGTCAGGTGTGGCTTCAGATGGAGAAGGAGCACATCTTCTGGCAGGCAGCGGGGACGATGCTGCAGCAGAAGATTCTGATCGTCTGCGACCGTGGCGTGATGGATAATAAAGCATATATGACGGAACAGGAGTTTTCTGAGATACTGGGCGGCATGGGGCTGACAGAGGTGGAGGTGCGTGACAATTATGATGCGGTATTTCACCTCGTTACAGCTGCCAAAGGCGCGGAGCAGTTTTACACGACGGCCAACAATGCGGCGCGCACGGAGACGCCGTAGCAGGCCGCGGAGATGGACGATAAGCTGATCGCAGCGTGGACAGGCCATCCGCATCTGCGGATTATCGACAATGCGACAGATTTTGAGGACAAGATGAAACGGCTTCTCAAGGAGGTCGCGTCCTTCTTGGGCGAACCGGAGCCGCTGGAAATCGAGAGAAAATATCTGATCGAGTATCCGGATATCGCCTGGCTGGAGAGTCAGCCGAGTTGCCGCCGCGTTGAGATCATCCAGACCTATCTTAAATCGGATGACGGGGATGAAGTGCGCGTGCGCCAGAGGGGGATTGATGGGAGCTATGTCTATTACCGTACTGTGAAGCGCAGGATTACCGGACTGAAGAGGATCGAGGTGGAGCGGCGTCTCTCCAAAGAAGAGTATCTCACCGCACTGATGGACGCAGACACGGGCAGGCGGCAGATCCGAAAGACCCGTTACTGCCTGACCTGGCAGAACCAGTATTTTGAGATCGACGTCTTTCCCTTCTGGCAGGATAAGGCGATCGTGGAGCTGGAACTCAGCGAAGAGGACGCGAAAATCACTTTCCCAGAGCAGCTGAGGGTGATAAAGGAAGTGACAGAGGACGAAGCTTATAAAAATGCGTCCCTGGCGCTGATTCGGGAGTAGTTCTTCTTTCCATGTCGCTTAAAGCGCTGTTTGGACAGGCGTATGTGCAGGTGGGTGGGAAGCGGTGTGCCTGAGATGACTGCAGAAAGGGTTAGCATTGATATGTATATGAGAATATCGAAAGAAGCTCAACTGGGAGATCATTTATTCTATAAAGAATATGAGTGTGAGGGCGAGATGGTAAAAGCCTTAGATTTTATCGGACGGTTGAATGATAATGTGGAAATTTCCAGTATTCATGCAGTCCCTGTGTGCAGTGATCCTAAGAAGCAGAATGAAGAAGAAAAAATATACTATAATTTCAAAGCTTTCGCTGCCGATTACCATGGAACGCCTTACGATCAGAATCCGGGTTTTTATATCATAAACGCTTCTTTTATGGGGAAATATCTGCAGATTAAATTTATTGATTACGACCTCTGGGTAAGTATGACTGCAGAGGAGGAAAAATGGAACCTTAATGATTTCTATATTCGCCCAGTTCCGGGTTATTCGGAATACAGGAGGTATTTACGCGATAAGTTTAGTATTAGTATTACTGAAAAGTATTTTGTGACTAAGTATGGGACGTTGTTTAAGTCGAGTGGCTGCCGTTATTATGATCTGGATGAAAAGGGAAATTGGAAGAGTAATTCCCACTGGTGGTGTGGATATGTGCAGGATCCGGCTTATGATTACTATGAGATTTCGGAAAAAGAGGCAAACGAAAAGATTGCCGCATTCAAGAAAAGACTAAATCTGGAACAAGGGCATTCTGAGACTGACGGGGAGGAAATAAAACCGGCAGGAAAGGAACGGTTAGATAAAGTTTCACCTTTATTTCAGGAATGCTGTGACTTAAATTTATTTAAAAGGCCATACGAAAAGAAAATGTTACGCACGGGCTCAAGCGAGGACGGTTATTATGTTACGGAGCAGGGAACTATAATTCTAAAGATTTATTATTCTTTACTCAAATTGGATGTCAGGGAGAACAAAAAGTGTTGGGTACCTTTAACCACCCGTAATGGTATCAGCGACGATGATATCAAAAAAATGACTTATATCCCTTTTGAAATTGCCAAACGTCTAAAACTGGATGAGGTCAGATACGACGTCGATGAGAAAAATGCGATTATAGTTGAAAATTATTTTGACCGATATAGGGCAAGGTGCATCCAACTACTGGTAAATTCAAATCACAAATGGAGGTTGTCGGGTGAAAAATATCTGCGAACATTTTATTATCGGAGTATGATGGGAAAATTTGATACACTTTTGGAGGATGTCTATGATAATGACGGAATCGTGATGATTGCGATGCTGCAGCATGAGGTAGTTGCCTGGGCGGCTGGTATGCTGGAACCGTCAGAAGATGGAAATGGAGATAAGAAAAAACGGGGCATTATAAAGAGGGTTGTTTCAAGAGAGGATGTCAGGAAACTGCAGGTGTGTGAGGAACTCATAGAGGAGATGGGCATACGGTTCTTTAAAAATCAATGTGATACTGTGCTTTTGCCGGATGGGGAAGAACGGAAAGTGTGCGATATGAAATTCGGTAATCCTTTGTATCGGTATATGCTGCGGAAAGAGGCGGGAATTTTTGTTGGGATTAAGTGGTAAGATGCAGTTAAGTGATAGTGTGGACATGAGAGGGGGCAGATCCGGAAGAAACGCTATTGCTTGACCTGGCAGAACCAGTATTTTGAGATTGACGTCTATCCCTTCTGGCAGGATAAGCAGACTGTGGCGCGGATTCAGGAGTAGCTCTTCTCTCAATGTCGCTTCTCATGCGACCATCGGGACCCGAAAATCTCCTATCATGTGAGCATAAACAAATCACTCACAACAGGAGGTTTTCACTATGATGAAGAACAACATCACAGAACTGGTATTTATCCTTGACCGCAGCGGCTCGATGGCCGGGTTGGAGGGCGACACGATCGGCGGCTTTAACGCCCTGATCGAGAAGCAGAAGAAGCAGGACGGGGAGTGCTATGTCTCCACGATTCTCTTTGACAACAGGAGCGAAGTTCTGCATGACCGGGTGCGGCTGGCGGATGTGAAGCCGATGACAGACCGCGATTACACGGTTCGCGGCTGCACGGCGCTTCTGGACGCGATCGGCTGCGCGGTGCATCATATCGAGAATATTTACAAATACGCGCGTCCGGAGGATGTGCCGGAGCACACGATGTTCGTGATCACGACTGACGGCATGGAGAACGCGAGCCACCGCTATGGAAGCGACGAAGTAAAGAAGATGATCGAAGAGAAGAAGGAACTCGGATGGGAATTCCTGTTCCTCGCGGCGAACATCGACGCGGTGCAGACTGCGGCGCGCTTCGGCATCGGCGCAGACAGGGCGGTAAACTACCACGCAGATCATCAGGGAACGAAGGTCGTCTATGAAACGGTTGCGGAGACGGTCTGCATGATGCGGGCTTGCGAGCCGATTGGGGCGAACTGGAGCAGGAAGATTGACGAGGACTTTAAGGGTAGGAAAAAGAGTATGTCCGATAAAGAGGCTTGAAAGTTAAAATGATATTGTTTTTTCCTGAATGAGCGCATATAATATAGGTACGACATAGTG
>JAJQBC010000130.1 GCA_021203465.1 Lachnospiraceae bacterium
GAAGAAATATTTTACTGTAAAGGACGGAATGGATTATCAGCGTCGCTGGGATTGCTGCTTCGGTATTTACGGCTGCCGTGGTGTAGTGGAGTGTTGGATTCGAGACGGTATGAAAGAAAGCCCCGAACAGTTGGCAGACTATTATCTGGCACGGATTCGGAACCTTGTCAATCAATCCTGAGCAACATCAATCGAGGAGTCGGCACCATATAAACTGTTTTATCCAGCCGCGAACGTGGCCCCCCTTTGTACCGAAATTTTCCGCAAAGTTTTCCTTACAGAATGCGGAGCAGTCACCCGCTCCGCACTCACAACGCATTATGCATAAATCAATGTTGAAAATATAATCTCCTCAGCTGCGTTCCTAATGTTATTGACAGCGCCAACCCAACCGAGCTGGTCTCTGACCTTGAATGCCTCATCCACACCTTGCTTTTCCATCATCTGCTTCATCAGACGCTCCAACTGTTTATGAGCAGTATCGTCAATTTCGTTCAGATGATTGTTCAGCTTCCCTTCCTGCATCAGTGTGATATATAGGCTGCTTCGATACTCCTTCAGGTAAGACTTTCGCAGCATTCCATACTTCTCGTAGCGTGCCGGTTCCTCCGTTGACAACAATAGCTCCGGATAATACATCCCGTCCTCTCCAAGAACATAAGTGCCTCCCATTTCCTCAAATAATGATTTCATCGTATCTCCTTCCTGCCGAACTTCTCTTTTCGCATCCGGCTCTTTATATATTTTCTTAGTTCTGTATCTGTCTGCTCAATTCCTCAAAATGAGGGTTTGACCGCAAGTAGACATTTTGTCCGTTTGCGGTGCGGTTCCCTTTCATCCCATGCTCCTTCGCCCACTCGCTCTGCTTTCGCCGTCGCTCCGCCGGATAAGGCTTCGTCACATGGATGCTGACCCTGCTCTTATCCATTACCTCAAAATACGTGCCGCTGATCGGATCTGTCCCTACCAGGCGACATGCTTCTGGATACTCGCTGCTCAGTGCAGCCAATCGCCGGATCAGGTTCAGATCATGGGTGCGTATCTGCATGGGCGCATCGCTCTGATCGTAAATTATTTCAGTGTCTCTTTCCTTTTTCGTAAGTCTCTCTGTCATACTGCCTCCAATTCATGATTTTTTCTACAGGTGCCTTTTTCGTCGGTTTTTCTTCAATTCGCCAATCGGTGTTTTTGTCAGATTTTGCGTTTTCAAAGCGTCTAATGAGTAGTTATCCTTCTGGAGACTCTGAAAATCGCAATTTTGCTCATTTTGCCGATTGGCGAATGTATTTCGGCATATTTTCCTATCTGGCGTCTCTTCCGTGTTTTCGGCTCCTTGATTTTTGTGCTTCAAGCATCTGTTCATGCTGTTTTGCCGTCTGTATTGCATCCTCAACCACCGCTTCACCCAGGACAGTTTTCACACGGTTTAAATCTTTTCGGAGCATATTACACTCGCCTTGAGAAAGTTTTAAATCCCTCGCCAGATTTTCAACCCTGCCATTCAAATCCTGATTCCGGCTCTGTATCTGATCGTACTTCCGCTTCATATCCAGATATTTCGCATATAATGGCTGTATCAATTTCACCACTGTTGTGATGATCGGGAGAACGCGTTTCCGATACGCCTTGCCGCTTTCCAGTGTTTCAGCCTGCGGCAGCCATTCCTCCGGGAAATGTGTATACTCCGCCGCATACCGTTCCACCTGGCTCATATTGCCTGTCAATGTGGACAGCTTCTTTTGCACCTTCTCCGCTTTGGCTTCTGCGACATCTGTTTCTTTCACCGCCTTTTCCTTCCGTTCCTGCGTCTCATGGATTTCCGCATCTATCTCACTCAGTTGCTCTAAGAATGATTCCTTCATGGCCGTATAATCAGCATTGGTCTGCTCCAACTCCGTCCGCTGTTCCTCTAAAACAGCAATCTCTTTTGCCCGTTCCTGCTTCTTATATTCCAGCACTGACAGATGCTCTTCGTGCGTCCCCAGATGCTCCCACTCAATATCATGCCGTGCCATCACTTTTGCGAGCTGTTCCTTCTCCGCGTTCGCCCACTGGTTCCACTCTGTCTCACTCCGGGTACCGCCTTTGAAACCCAGTGCCATTAGTGCCTGCTTCAGCGATACCCTGGTATCCACGCCGCGGCTACTCCCGGTGATATAAGGGACAAAGTCAATGTGAAGATGCGGTGTCGCTTCATCCATGTGAAGATGTGCAGAGAACACACGGAGAGTAGGATTTCGCGCTTGAAAATCCTTCATATACTCGTCCAGCACCGTCGCAGCCAATGCGCCGTTCTCAGTCGTCGCACCCATATCATCTTTGTTCCCAATCTGGACAACGATCTCATAAAATAACTTCTCCTGTTTCCCGGAACGAATCTTTTCATAATAATCGTCAATGCATCGGTCCTTCCGTTTCTGCTTCGCATTATAACGTCCGACGGCTTCATCAAATAATTCGTGATAAACATCTTTAATCTTCTCATTGCAATATTCGGTATTCAGATGAGCTCTGCACGAGTCAACATTTTCTGCAATAAATTCCCTGCTGTTGTGAGTCAGAGAGCCTTTTCCCATCATTGCACTGATCGTTCGTTTCAATCTTTTTCCTTTCTCCCTGTCGGGTAATTAGCGCCAGATACGGCGCATAGGCTTTGTTACTTTCGTCGAAAGTAACGCAAAAGCACTTTTGACAGCCGTTCCGTCCATCAAAAGCTGCCTTTGCGCTCCTCGCCGGAGGGGCTTCTTCCGGCTATCGCCGGATTATCCCACCTGCGTCACCTCTGCGGTGCCTCCGGACGGGACGGCTGTTCCAGCCGAATCGTTTCCGCTGCCATGACTTTACGGATTGCAGAAATCACATTTTTTACCGTGCTTTCCTCCCACCCTGCCAGCCAGACAAGCGTCCGCTCCTCCGACCTGCTCAACTCTATATTTCCAAATATTTCATTGAGTCTGTTGAGTCTGTCAATCTGCTCCGCTTCAAAATCATAAAAACAATCATTTACATTCCGTGTCCCACGTTTCGGTTGTCTAATCATCAAACCTATCCTCCTTTGTCTGCATCCTACAGGAGCGTGCCACGCTCCTGTTATCTCTCATCAAAGGAAACGCTCCATCGGAAGCTGTCCGGCACTCCACGCTTATCCAGATATTCCTGCCTGGCCTTTTCCCGCTCCTCAGCCGTTGGTGCTGCCTTTGACCTTGAATACAAATCATGCATTACCAGCGCATCCAGTTTCTTTTCCAATCCTATTTGAATCTCTGCTTCGCAGTCGTTTATTTCCAACAGGTGATACCGCAGCAGCGATACAAATAAATCATAAGGTATCTGTATATTCTTCATATCTCCTCCTTCAAGATGGCAAGATTACCTTGTCTTTAGGAATAGGGAACCTTGCCATCTTCCTTCTTACCTTACGGCAATTCCCATGCCCACTGTGAGCCGACCTTGACTGACTTTACATTGAGTTTCTTCTTCGCATTCCATAAGGTTTTGGATTTAATCCCTCTGCTCTGTGCCGCTTCCTCAATTTCCTTCTGAAGCACCTGGCCATCCTCCAGCATTTCCTCTAAAAATTCTGCGGCAGCCTTTAATTTGCTTCCCCGATTGTCTCCACTCAGGAGTTCATCGGCGTTCACATCGTACTCACCAATCCATTCAAATCCTGTCTCTTTGTCCAGACGGAACGCAATGGACTTACCTTCCGGAGCCAGTGAACTTTTAATATGGCACACTACCCTGATGTCCGGCTCGTCCTTCACTCTTCCGATCAGCAGCACACTTCTTGCTGCCGCCTGAAAATCAATGGAACCCAGACCGCGATAGGAAGATTTTACGCCACTGTTCTTGTTCATGTGGCCGATCAGGATAATCGCGCAATGATACTTTTCCGCCAGCTCCGACACCCGTTTCATTAACGGCCTGATCTCATTCGCCCTGTGCATATCCACATCAGCGCCGAGAAAGCCCTGCAGCGGGTCAAGAACCACAAGCCTTGCCTTCGTCCGCACAATCGCCTCTTCTAACCGACAATCCTGCAATGTCAGCGGTTGTTCCCTGTCATCAATCACCAATACACGGGAACAGTCAGCTCCCGCCGCAAGCAGCCGGGGTTTTATCGTATCCCCCAGGCCATCCTCCGCGGTCTGATAAATTACATTGACTGGCTCATACTTCTGAGCAGGTACTTCATCTTCCTTTTCCTCACTACCGTTGTCGTTCCCGCCATCAGTGAAAACCTCTTCTCCCTTTGTCAGCTTCGCTATGATCTGTAATACCATAGTCGTCTTACCCTCCCCGGGGTCGCCCTGTATAATCGTGAGCTTTCCATAAGGGATGAATGGGTAAAGGAGCCATTCAATCTGCTCGACCTCCACTGTCTCCATGTTAATCAGCTTCAGTGCTGGCTCTGGTTTCCGTTTGTCATAATTTCTTTCCAAATTTTCTCCTTTCCGGTTGAAAGTGGGATGAGACTCTGGTAGAATACCCATAGAATTTGATTGGCGGGTATTCTGCCAAGTCTGTGCCTTTAGGTGTTTGCCGACACTTAAAGGCATTTTTATTCCTCATCTTTCATTCCCTGCATTGTGCATGTGATCAGTTCTATCGTGTTTAACAGGTCAGGGTTTATATCGCTGCTGTCGCTAATCCTCTGCAATTCTTCAAGCACCTTTGCAAGCTCATTTTTCAAAGCCTTATACACTCTGGGATTGCCGATCACCACAACTTCCTGCTCCTGTAACCGCCGGATAATATAATCCTGTTTTGTCAGGCCCGATAATCTGACGGCGGTTTCAATCTGCTCGTCCTCCTCCGGCGACACCCGAAACGCAACTACCTTGTTCCTCCACCGCCCCTGTCGGTCTAAGCTCCTTGCTGACATGTGTCCTCACCTCCCTTCTCTTCGCTTCTGCACCCAAACCGTGCTGTATCCAGCCGATCTGCCATCTCCGTCTGCCGCGATGGGAACAAGTGTGCATAGCGGTAAGTGATTTTCTCACCCTCATGTCCGACCCTGTCACCAATAGCAAGCGCGGTGAACCCCATATCAATCAGCAGGGACACATGGGAATGTCTCAGGTCATGGATACGGATATGCTTCACACCAGTCTCCTTGCAACCGCGGTCCATCTCATGGGACAGATAATGCTTTGTAATCGGGAAGATGCGGTCATCCGGCTTCAAGCTGTAAAACAGCTTCAGACAATCCTGCATCTCATCAGCCAGAAACTGCGGCATCCTGATCACGCGGTTGCTCTTCTTCGTTTTCGGAGATGTGATTACATCCTTTCCTTTCAGGCGCTGATAGGACTTATTAATCGTCACCGTCCGGTTCTCGAAATCAAAATCCGCAGGTGTCAGCGCAAGCAGCTCGCCCTCGCGTATACCGCACCAGTAAAGCATTTCAAACGCATAATAGGAAAGTGGCTTATCCATCATCGCCTCCGCGAATTTCAGATATTCTTCCTTCGTCCAGAATGACATCTCCTTACTTTCCTCCATCCCCATCGTCCCGGCTTTCTTCGCCGGGTTGACCGTCAGATCGTAATATCTGATCGCATGGTTAAAGATAGAACTAAGCTGCGCGTGTATCGTTTTAAGGTAAGTAGGTGAGATTGGCTTTCCATCCTTCCCCTTCTGGCTCCTCATCTCATTCTGCCAGTCAATCACGTCCTTCGCTGTGATCTCCGACACTTTCCGCTGCCCCAGATATGGTAAAATCTTGCTCTGGATAATGCTCTCCTTCGTCAGCCAGGTATTTTCTTTCAGCCGTGGGCGCACATCTTTTTCATACATCTTGCAGAAGCTCTCCAGCGTCATATCGAGGTCTGCTTTCTTCTGCAACTGGAACTGGCGCTCCCACTCCTGTGCTTCGCGCTTCGTTGCAAATCCGCGCTGGCATTTCTGCTTGTTCTCACCTTTCCAGTCCTTGTAGCGAACCATGACATACCATGATCCATTCTTTTCATTCTTGTATACAGGCATTTTAATCCCTCCCTTCGTAAGCCTGTGTGCCGTAGAAATGTTCGTAAAAGAATTTACGGTCAATCCTTCCGGCAATCGTGACGCAGCCTGTCTTTGCAAGCTCCTTGTTCAGTTTCCGGATCAGTTTGTATGCATAGGATTCTGAAACATCCAGCGCCGCCATCACTTCATCCACTCTCATGAACATCTTTTCCATAAGCTACCTCCTTTTCAATTTGCTATACATTTTTGTATTGGTTCTCTCTTATGTTACTATACTTTTCTGTATTGGTCAAGTGGTTTGCAAAATAATTTCTATACTTTTTTGTATCATTTTTATTGATTGACCTATACTTTTATGTTATACTTGACCCATCATTCAACGAATGGAGGGATACACTATGGCAATCGGGGAAAGAATCCATTATTTCCGGCTCAAACATGGTTTTACTCAAAAATATCTGGGACAGCAGCTCGGCTTCAACGATATGCAGGCGGATGTCCGTATCGCACAGTATGAAAAAGGCGCCCGCAGCCCCAAAGAAAAATATTTAAATGCCCTTGCTGACATTTTCGAGGTATCGCCCCAGGCACTGGCTGTGCCCGATATTGACAGCTACACCGGGCTAATGCACACGCTTTTCGCGCTGGAAGACCTTTACGGCCTGCATATCGGAGAGATTGACGGGGAACTCTGTCTCCGGCTGGACAAGTCCAAAGGAACCACCTATCTTTCTATGTTTGATATGTTTCTTTCGTGGCAAAGGCAGTCCGCTTTATTGGAAGCCGGTGAGATCACCAAAGAGGAATACGATGAATGGCGGTACACATATCCCCAAAAGGAAATCGAACGTACAAAAGCTGACCTCTCTGAACAGCGTTCCAAACGTGAAGCAGAAGAAGCGACGGACAATGAATAATCAGACATCCTAAACAACGCAAAAAGGCCTTACCAAATTGATCTGTTTCACTCAATCTGGTAAGACCTTATTTTTAAGACTTAGCGGCTATACCCGCTAACCGTCAGCGTCATTGAAATAAATGTTCTGGCGGTGCTGTTATCAAATTGTTATCAAACGGTACTCAAATTCGCAAAGAATCCAGTGTTTATGCGGGTTCCAGCGACACCTTTACTTATTCAAATTCTATCGTCCCCGGCGGTTTACTCGTCAAATCATACATGACTCTGTTAACGCCCTTCACCTCATTGATAATCCGGTTCGTCACCTTAAAGAGCACCTCATACGGGATCTGCGCGCACTCCGCGGTCATAAAATCGCTCGTGTTCACCGCGCGCAGCGCCACCGCATAGTCATAGGTATGAAAATCACCCATAACTCCTACAGACCGCATATTGGTCAGGCCCGCGAAATACTGTCCCATCCCCTTGTCCAGCCCTGCTTTGGCGATCTCCTCTCGATAGATGTAGTCCGCGTCCTGCACAATCTTCACCTTCTCCTCGGTTACCTCGCCGATGATGCGGATGCCGAGGCCAGGCCCCGGGAAAGGCTGCCGATAAACCAGATATTCCGGGATGCCCAGTTCCAGACCGGCCTTGCGCACCTCGTCCTTGAAAAGCATGCGCAGCGGTTCGATGATTTCCTTGAAATCCACCACGCTCGGCAGGCCGCCCACATTGTGGTGCGATTTGATGACAGCGGACTTCCCGAGGCCGGATTCAATCACATCCGGATAGATCGTGCCCTGCACGAGATAATCCACTGCGCCGATCTTCTTCGCCTCTTCCTCGAACACACGAATAAATTCTTCGCCGATAATTTTGCGCTTTTTCTCCGGCTCCGTCACACCTTTTAATTTGGCGTAATAGCGCTGCTGCGCGTTAACGCGGATGAAATTCAGCTCGTAGGGGCCGTCCGGTCCGAAAACCGCCTCTACCTCATCGCCCTCATTTTTGCGGAGCAGGCCGTGGTCGACAAAGACACAGGTCAACTGTTTCCCGATGGCCTTGGAGAGCAGCACCGCCGCCACGGAGGAATCCACGCCGCCCGACAGTGCGCAAAGCACCTTTCCATCCCCGACCTTCTCACGGACCTGCTGAATTGTCTCCTCCACAAAGGAACCCATCTGCCAGTCGCCGGAACAGCCGCACACGTCATAGACGAAGTTGCGGAGCATTTTCTGCCCCTCCTTCGTGTGCATGACCTCCGGATGGAACTGGGTCGCGTAAAACTTCTTTTCCGGGCATTCCATCGCGGCCACCGGGCAGACATCCGAGTGCGCCGTCACGCGGAAACCTTCCGGCGCCTGCGCGATATAGTCAGTGTGACTCATCCAGACGACCGTATTTTCCTCCACATCGCGGAACAGCACCGAAGACTTGTCCACCTGTACCTGTGTATGCCCGTACTCGCTGACCGGCGCGGTCTTCACCTCACCGCCGAGCGTCCAGGCCATGAGCTGGGAACCGTAGCAGATACCGAGAATCGGCACACCGATTTCGAAAATTTCCTTCTGGTAATGAGGAGAAGCCATGTCGTAGACGCTGTTCGGTCCCCCCGTAAAAATAATCCCCTTCGGGTTCATCTCCCTGATCTTCTCAAGGCTCAGCGTGTAGGGATGAACCTCACAGTAGACGTTGCATTCCCTGACCCTGCGCGCAATCAGCTGATTGTACTGGCCGCCAAAGTCCAGCACAATGACCATTTCTCTTGCCAAAACGCTATTCCTCCTGTGTTCATTTTCTGTAATGATTGTAAAAATTCCGGTCAGCGGCTATATGTTCACAGGCAAGAACTCGCGGACACCGACAGACTTTTCTACTGTCCACCGCCGCACCCGCATCACGCCGCCGATCGACAGAGTCTCCCTTTTACATAAGAAACCCTGTCGCTCACCGCAGCTTTCTATTATTCTACCTGAAAAGTCCGGCTATTACAAGGCAGATTATTTTATCACCTGTGTTGGTGCAGATATTTCTCCCTCGTCGCCATGCCCCCTCTTATATGCCGTTCCGACTTATTCACATCCAGCACCTTGCGCGCCTCTGCGGCCAGACCCGGGTTGATGTAGAACAGGCGCTCAGCAACGTCCTTGTGCACCGTCGATTTTGATATTCCAAATTTCTTCGCCGTCTGCCGCACTGTCGCATTGTTCATGACAATATAATTTGCAACATTGATGGCGCGTTCTTCAATATAATCTTTCAAAATTTTTCCCCGCAGGAACACTTTTTACAATGTATGCGGGGAAATTTTACTTATGCCTCACTTCACGAGATACGGCGTCTGTCTGCCAGCCATCACATCCATGCTGGCAACAATCGAATTTTCTGCCATATTGGCAACGGCCTCATCCGTGTAGAAAGCCGTATGCGGACTCACCAGCACATTGGAATAAGAACGCAGGATCGCGAGTCTCGGATTGTTCAGCGGCTCGCCCATTCGGTTGAAATAGTAGAGATCGTTCTCATGCTCGACCACATCAAGCCCGGCGAAGCCGACCTTCCCGCTCTCAATCCCCTCAATCAGCGCGTCTGTATCAACCAAAGAACCACGTGCGCAATTGATCAGGATCACGCCCGGCTTCATCTTCCCGATCGCCTCCTTGCCAATCATATGATAATTATCCTCTGTTGCGGGAGCATGCAACGTAATAATATCGCTCTCGGCATACAAACATGCGAGATCCACATATTCCGCGCGCTGCCGCACCTCATCACTCTCGCAGACATCGCAAGCCAGAATTCGGCAGCCAAAGCCGCTCAGGTCACGGATCACGGTCTTTCCAATTCTGCCCGTACCGATAACGCCGACTGTGCAATCCGGCAGTTCTCGTCCAATCTTGTCCTTCAGTGTGTAGTCCTGCACATCAGCACGCTCCATAATGTGCTTGAGCTTCCTGCAGCCGATCAGCATCATCATGACCGTGTAATCAGCGACGCTGTTCGGCGAGTAGCTGATATGGACCACCGCGATCCCGAGCTCCTTCGCGCTAGCCGTGTCGATATGATCATAACCGATCGTCCGTGTTGCAAGGCATTTCACCCCCATCTCGTGGAGCTTCTCCAGCATCGGACGGTCAAAGACCGTGGTAATGACATTGACCACCTCGTAGCCGCGCGCCATCTCCAGATTGGCAAGACAGGGCGTCTCGGTCGTATAGTCGTACTCCACCCCATACTTCGCGCAATATTTCTCAAAGCAGGGAAGCTCATCAAAATCACGCATGCTAAACACAAACATTCTCATTTCCATATCCTCCTGTATGACAAAAGCTGCCGCCGTGCAGATAGCAGGCACATTCTTTGTGAACATAGTAACACAATTTCCGCTGCATCACAAGAAAGCTGTCGCTATTGATTGTCCGCTCAAAAATGCGCAAGATGGTGGAATTGGCTCAGATCCTGAATACTGAAAATCTTCTGGCAGCGGACGAGATCGGCCTGTCTCAATGCGATCTTTCTCTCAATCCACAGAAAATTTTTTTGTTTCTTATTGTGATTCATGATTAAATATTGTA
>JAJQBC010000112.1:0-5330 GCA_021203465.1 Lachnospiraceae bacterium
TTGACATTTTGGAGGATAAACCGTATAATAACTATAAAATGATAAATATCATTTTTTAGAAATTTTAAGAAAGGGGTGGAACATTAAGAAATGAAAACCCTTGCCAAAGTTCGCAGCTCTAGCAAGGGTAAGGCAACCCGACAACAGGCACAAATGAAGGGATGCAGGTTGATTATAACACGTCCTGCTCCCTACCGTAAAGAAAGGACAAAGGAGAAATGAAAAGCTACTTAAGAGCATCGGAAGATGTGAAAAACCGCCTGGACGAGATTCAAATGCGAATGCTGGCAGCGCAAGGACTTTTAAATGATTGTATGCAACCTTGTTTTGACGGCTACACTTGCGAAGGAAAACTCAACGAAATGTCTGAAAGGTACAATGGAGATCAGGGACAGGCTGCGCTTGCGTGGATGAGGGCTAATTTTGATAGTTTAGAAGCCCTGAGAAATGCGACGGCCAATATTTTAGACTCCGCTATTACTATCATTCAGAAATTGCCGCAGGAAGATTAGAAAGGAACGGACAAAATGAAGAGTAGTTTGAGTGAATTGGGAAATTTAAGAAATCGTTTTAAAACGATGGGGAAAAAGGAACAGATTATTACAATGGTAAATATGCTGGACGATAACGACACATTATCACTTGATTGCATTGGCTACTTTGTAGATGTGGTGCTGCAGGAGTCCGTGAAGAAGCAAAGCGAGAAAATGTAAAGACAATAAACAAATGAGGGTGGCATTTAGCCGCCCTCTTTACACAAAGGAGGGCATGAAACTTGAATACTCAAAATGAGGTAAATGGAAAAGAGAACTACCGGCGCGAGATAATCCGCATGGCAAATGAAATCAATGATGGATTTATGCTTTGCAAAATTTACCATTACATATTAGTGAAGTACCGCAAAATTAAAGAAGCTGAGATGTAAAGAAAGGAGCGCGGAATAATGGCAACGAAGTTTGAATTTTATCTTTCAAGCGAGGACACGGAACGGCTTTTTTGCTTAAAGAATAAGACTGGAAAAAACGACTTGACGGGGAACGAGTACGCAAGGCAGCTTTTAGAGCGTGAGTTGTATAGGTTATGCCCGCGATTACCAGAAACAGATGAATACGGCAATTATATCTTGTAGAGAAGGAGCAAGAGATGGAAAACGTAAATAAAACAGATGGAACAGATTATAAGGCGCTTATCATTAAACTTCTCGATCGTATAGATTCGGAAGATTTGCTTGTCGAGATTTACTGGTTTGTGCGGAGACTGTTAAGCTAAAATCCACGCTATCGAGAAAGGAGCTGATTGATTTATGGCGGAAAGGAAGCTGCCAAAGGGCATCCGTAAAAACGGAAACAGGTATCAGGGGCGCTTAACATATCGTGGAGAGCAGTATTGCGTGTCTGGCGATACAATCACGGAGACAAAGAAAAAGCTGAATGATCTGAGGTATCGTCTGGAGCATGGCTTATTTGTCCAGAAAGATAAAATCACGTATTCAGAATGGTTTGCTATCTGGATGGATGAATATAAGGCAAATAAGGTAAAGGCCGGAACGCTCGTGACATATAACGTTATTTACAATGAACATATCAAGCCTGTATTCGGAGCTAAACAAGTCTTTGAAATCAGGGGAGATCATGTACAGCGACTTTTGAATAATATGGTGAAACAGGGTTTGTCTACTTCCGCGATTGATCTGGTAACGGTAATTTTGAACAGTAGCTTGAAACAGGCCGTCAAGAATGGATTGATTGAAAGAAATCCAGTAGAACAGACGGAGAAGCCGCGCGGCGTGGATTCTAAAAGCCATATAGCGTTGACAAAGGAGCAGCAGGCGCTTTTCATGGAATTTGCAAAGGAAAGCTATTTATACAATTTCTATACGGTTATGCTTAGAACTGGGATGCGGTGCGGAGAAATGCAAGGGCTTAAATACAGTGACATTGACAAGGCTAAACAGGTAGTGCATATTCAGAGAACGCTAAAAAGCATCACCGGAAAGGGCTATGTAGAAGATAACCCAAAAACAAAAACTTCAAAACGTGATATTCCATTAACGGCTGATACAATAAAGATTCTGGAAGATCAGCGGAAATTCTGGAAATTCAAGGTAGAGCCGATTAACCGCTATCTTTTCTGTAACGAGTATGGAGAGCCGCTGAGCCGTTCACGCATTCAGCATGAGCTTAACAATATTGTGAAACGCATTACAGAAGCCGGATATGATTTCCCGCGAATTACAAGCCACGTGCTGCGCCACACATTCGCCACAAGGGCAATAGAGGCAGGGATGCAGCCGCAAACTCTAAAAACAATTCTCGGGCATTCAAGCTTAAGCATGACGATGGATTTATATTCCCACGTTCTACCGGATACCAAAGCGGCTGAAATGGAGAAGATCGCAAGCGCGTTTTAACAGAAATCAAGTCTCCCTTGCTATGTTACTGGCAGGGGAGATTTTGCGTTAAACTCATTTTGGCTTGATTTTGGCTAAAGATATTTAATTCGGATAAGTAAGTGGCCAGAAAAGACTGTAAACAATGGATTTCTTGAAAGTATTTCCCGTTAAGGCTGTTAAATCAAAGTTAATTGCACCTTTTTGGCAATTCTAAGATTGATTAATTGCACTATTTAGGGCTGTGTAGTACGGACTAAATGTGGTAATATAAAGAATAGTAGATGTGCGCTGCTGCTGGCACAGGGAGGAGCAGGAGGGAAAGACAGAATGAAATCAAAATCCAGTTTGCTTGAGCGGAAATGGATCTGGTACGATGTGGGAAATTCCGCGTTCACACTGCTGGCGGCGACTCTGCTGCCCATATTCTTTCACACGCTGGCCGCCGACGCCGGGATATCGGAGACGGACTATCTGGCATACTGGGCCTACGCTACCAGTGTAGTGACGGTGATTGTGGCGGTTCTGGGGCCGATCACAGGTTCTCTCTCGGATTTTTGCGGGGCAAAGCCCAGGGTCTTTGCTCTCAGCGTGCTGATCGGGGTGTTCTCCTGTATGGTGCTGGGCTTTGCGGCGCACTGGCTCTTCTTTCTCCTGATATTTGTCCTGGCAAAGACAGCTTATCAGGTCAGCCTTGTGATCTATGATTCCATGCTGTGCGATGTCACCACGCTCGAGCGGATGGACGAGGTCTCTTCCAAGGGCTATGCATGGGGCTATATTGGCAGCTGCGTGCCCTTTGTCGCGGCGGTCGCGGTTTATGTTCTGTACGCGATGCTGGGAATCCTTTCCATGGCCGCCGCATTCGTGCTGTGCTGCCTTATCACGGCCATCTGGTGGCTCGGCTGGTCGCTTCCCCTGTGGAAAAGCTATGAGCAGAAGCATTTTGTGGCAGACGGCTCGCAGTCGGTTTTGCAGGGATTTCAGAATCTGAGGGGGATAATTGGGGAACTGAAGAAAGACAGAAAGGTTCTCTGGTTCCTGCTGGCCTTTTTCTTCTTTATCGACGGCGTCTACACCATTATTGATATGGCGACCTCCTACGGAACCTCGCTGGGTCTTGACACCGTTGGCCTGCTTGCGGCGCTGCTGGTCACGCAGATCGTGGCTTTCCCGTCGGCGCTTCTGTTCGGATGGCTGTCCCGGAAGATTCGCGCGGAAAAGCTGATCGCGGTCTGCATCCTGGCCTATTTTGCCGTCACGGTCTACGCCGCGTTTATGACGCGCTTGTATCAGTTCTGGATTCTGGCGGTCGTTGTCGGCATGTTCCAGGGGAGCATCCAGTCCCTGTCCCGGTCTTATTTCGCAAAAATTATCCCGCAGGAGAAGTCCGGAGAATACTTCGGCATCTATGATATTTTCGGCAAGGGAGCGTCCTTTATGGGCACCCTGCTGGTGGGGCTGGTCACGCAGATGAGCGGTTCACAGAATATCGACGTGGGCGTGCTGGCATTGATGTTCCCGGTCGGACTGCTGTTCTTCATGCTTTCGGCGAGGGAATAGCTTCTTCCTTAAAGATGTAAATTTCAGGTGAACTTCCGGTAATTCGGAGCTACATCGAGCAGACATTCCACCGCTTTTCTGGCATTTTCGCGAAGGGGATAATCTCCACGCAGGCGGCACCACTCATAGACCATATTGTTCAGACAGGTGGAAACCATGGGAATCAGTTCCTCTGCTGTGGTTCTGTTGCGGATGATGCCCTGCTCCTGACAGTTTTTACAGAGAGGAACGGACCATTTCCGGGACTGCATCATATGGTCATAGATACCGATATTTCGATTCAGTTCGATGCTTATCATGGCGGCGGTTACAGCATAACCGGGTTCCATGGCGAGAGAAATATAGTAATCGTACAGCAGCCAGAGACGCTCGAGATCATTTCTCTGAAGGGCGAAGGAACTCATGAGCGGCTCGGACTGGGTCAGATGCATGGTGTAAATGCTGATAATCAGTTCATCTTTGCCCTTGAAAATCGAATAGAAAGAAGAACGGGCGACTTCTGCATGTTTACAGATCTGGTTGACCGTCACATTGGGATAGCCATAGAGTTGGAAAAGCTCTATGGCTGCTTTTTTCAGCTTTTCTATATTCTTCGTGTTTCCCTTTTCCATAGGTTTCCTTCCCGATATCTCTCTATACAGCCTGTCTATGCTTTGTGGACATTATTGGCATTTTTGTACAAGTTATAACACAAAACAGAAAAAAGCGTATCCAAAAATAATCAACAAAAATTGTGAGTATATTAGAAAATGATTTGGACATATTGAATAAAAATTGAATTGCTGTAATATGGAGACAGAATCAATTATTATTCATCAGACCACGCGCGTTGGCCTCAATGATCGATAGCTGTTGCTGAAAAATCTCGTAGGCGGTGGGATCGATACCCACGAGCACCTTTTCGTTGGCATCCTGTATCGTCTCCTCAACCGGTTTCTGCAGGGCAGCTCCGCCGGGCAGCAGATGAATCTGGATGCTCCGGCGGTCAAGCTGGCCATAAACGCGCTGAATCAGATCCTTCTTTTCCAGGCGATCCAGAATGCCGGTAATGGAGGAACCGTCCAGGCGAAGTGTCTGTGCGAGCTGTGTGGGCGTCTGCAGATCTTCCTTCCACAGGCATTTCAGCAGGGCGTACTGAATGGGCGTAAGTTCATAAATCGACAACCGGTCTTTAAAATAGGCAAAAACTGCATTCTGCGCGTTGTTCAGCCGAAAATTTATGCAATCGTATAATTCCATGTTCTGTTCCCCTCACTTCATTGATTCCACCGAAAATTAACAGAACAATAATAACAAAAGTAATTAGCCGTTGTCAAGAATATTAAAAACAAATAATTTGGATACAAAATATATATTGACAAGTAATGCAGGAAATGAT
>JAJQBC010000112.1:5340-10351 GCA_021203465.1 Lachnospiraceae bacterium
ATAAATAATATTTTGGACATTAAATATTTATATCCAAAATATTATCACACAAAATTGTGAGAACAAAATTTAGACAAGGAGGAGGCAGATATGGATTTCACACTGGACAAGAGGCATTTACTCCAGCAACAGCTTTATCGCAGTTTTGCTGAGAATGAGATCAAGCCGCTGGCGAAAGAGATGGACGAAGCGGAAGCCTATGATATGGAGCTCCTGAAAAAGCTTCAGAGATACGGCTTTTTCGGGATTCCGTACAGCAGAGAGTATGGGGGCGGCGGATCCGACACGCTGGGTTACACACTTTGCATGGAAGAGGTGTCTAAGATTGATGCCAGTACCGGTATTACGATCTCCGTACACACGTCGCTGTGCTGTTCCTGCATCAACCAGTTTGGCACTTCGGAACAGAAGGAAAGATTTTTGCGCCCGCTGATCGACGGCAGCAAGATTGGCTGTTACGGGCTGACAGAGCCGGGAGCAGGTTCCGATGTGCAGGGAGCACAGACCGTGGCGGTGAAGGATGGCGATAATTATGCCATCACCGGATCCAAGATTTTTACAACGAATTCAGGCTTTGCGGATATCTGCGTGGTCTTCGCCCTGACGGATCGCAGCGTACCGGCTGCGAAGGGGCTGACCGCATTTATCGTGGATCTGAAAGAAATGCCTGGCATCACGGTCAGCGACAATATTCAGCGTATGGGGCTTCGGGCCGCCAGCAACTGTATCGTCTCCTATGATAATGTCCGTGTTCCGGCGGACCGAGTGCTGGGGTCGGTCGGCGGCGGATTCAAGATCGCCATGAAGGCGCTGGACTGCGGGCGAATCGGCATTGCCGCTCAGGCGGTTGGAATTGCGCAGGGAGCACTGGACGAGGCGATCAAATATGCGAAGGAACGGAAGCAGTTTGGCAGGCCCATCACAGCCTTCCAGAATTCTCAGTTCCGCATCGCGGAGATGCAGACAAAGATTGACGCAGCCCGGCTGATGACCTGGCGGGCGGCGGTCGCAGAGGACAACGGGGAGGCGTTCGGCCCGCTTGCGGCAAAAGCAAAGCTGTTTGCCTCCGATGTGGCGAATGAAGTGACACGTTTTGCAGTACAGCTGATGGGCGGTTACGGTTACTGCCGTGAGTATCCGGTGGAACGGGCGATGCGCGACGCGAAAATCACAGAGATCTACGAGGGCACCTCGGAGGTCATGAAGATGGTGATTGCCGGCTCGATGAAACTGAAATAGGAAGGGAGCGTGAGAAAAGATGAAAATCATTGTTTGCATGAAACAGGTTCCTGATACCGCGGAAGTCAGGCTGGATCCAAAGACGAACACCCTGATTCGCGAAGGAGTTCCGAGCATCATCAATCACGACGACAAATCAGGTCTGGAAGCGGCTCTGCGTCTTAGAGAGCAGCATGGCGGGACGGTGACAGTGGTCTGCATGGGTCCGGCTCAGGCAGATGTGGCTATCCGGGAGGCGCTTGCGATGGGCGCGGACGACGCGTATCTTCTCAGCGCCCGCGAGTTTGGCGGTTCCGATACCTACGCGACCGCCACGATCATAGCGACTGCTCTGAAAAAGATTGGCTTTGATCTGGTTATCACAGGCCGTCAGGCGATCGACGGTGACACCGCGCAGGTTGGCCCGCAGATCGCGGAGCAGCTCGGCATCCCTCAGGTGAGTTATGCGGAAGAGCTGAGACTGGATGGAAACTCCCTCATTGTGAAACGTCAGTTTGAAGATCAGGCTCACATCCTGAAGGTGAAGATGCCGTGCCTGATCACAGCGCTCACGGAACTGAATGAAGCGAGATATATGTCTGTAGCGGGGATAGAGGAGGCCTACGATAAGGAAATTAAGATATGGGGTTTTGACGACCTGAAGGATGATCTGAATCCAGACTGGATTGGTCTGAAAGGCTCCCCGACAAATGTGTTCAAATCCTTCGGAAAACAGCCGAAGGCAGCCAGCTGCGTCATGGAGGGTTTATCGGCGGAAGAGGCCGTAAGCGAGATCATGAAGAAGCTGATTGAACGCCATATCATATAGGAAGGGAGGAGAGACAGCGATGTGTAAGGATATTTATGTAATTGTTGAGCAGCGAAACGGGGTCGTCCAGAAAGTCAGTTATGAGCTGATCGGCGAAGCCGGGAAGCTGGCGGCTGATTCCGGGGAAGAGGTCGTGGCAGTCCTGATGGGATACAACATTGCAGGAAGGGCTGAGACCCTCTGCCAATATGGCGCATCCAGGGTTCTCGTCATTGATCACCCTGTGTTGGAGCAGTACACGACGGAACCGTATGTCAAGGCGGTAGAGTACGTGATCCGGAACTATGAACCGAATATCGTGCTCTTTGGCGCGAGCAGCATCGGCCGCGACATGGCTCCCCGCGTTGCAGGACGTATTCACACCGGACTGACGGCAGACTGTACACGGCTGGATATCAGCGTGGAGAAGTATCAGGATTATCTCAGGGCGACAACGACCTTTACGGAGGACGTCATCGCGAAGCTGGACACCGAAGACCGGAGCCTGAAAATGACCCGGCCGGCTTTCGGCGGGAACATTATGGCGACCATTGTGTGCCGCGATTACCGCCCGCAGATGGCGACGGTTCGTCCCGGCGTGATGGAGATGCCGGAGAAGGATACCGCCCGCAAGGGTGAAATCATCATGGTGGACGCGGGACTTACCATGGATGACCGCAATGTGGAGATCCTGGAAGTCGTTCCGAATGATAAAAAAGAGGTTGACATCACCGACGCGAAGATTCTGGTGTCCGGAGGCCGCGGTGTGGGAGGCCCGGAGGGTTATGAACCGTTGAAAGAACTGGCGAAGGAGCTCGGAGGCGAGGTCTCCTCTTCCCGTATCGGCGTGGACAGCGGCTGGATCGATAAGAGCCGTCAGGTGGGCCAGACCGGAAAGACGGTTCGCCCGAATCTTTATCTCGCATGCGGTATCTCCGGCGCGATACAGCATCTGGCGGGAATGGAGAGCTCAGAGTATATCATTGCGATCAATAAAGATGCAACCTGCCCGATGATGAAGCTGGCCGACCTGGGAATCGTGGGCGACCTGCACGTGATTGTCCCGAAGCTGGCAGAGGCGATCCGGGCATACCGGGCAGAGCAGAAGGTTTCATAAAAAGAAAAGGAGAGATGAGTCATGATCACGAATATCGATGAATATGTGAAGAGGGGTCGCAGGGCGTTTGAACAGATTTCGGATTATACGCAGGAACAGGTGGATAAACTCGTATACGAGTGCGCGAAGGTTATCTACAAAAATGCGGTACCGCTGGCCGAGATGGCTGTCGAGGAGACCAGGCTCGGCTGCGTGGAGGACAAGATCGCGAAGAATACGGATACTCCCACGGTATTCTGGAGTTATCTGAAGGACAAGAAATCAGTTGGGATTATCGGTGAGATTCCGGAGCAGGGGATTATCGAGGTGGCGCATCCGGTCGGTGTGATTGCCGCGATTACGCCCGCGACCAATCCCACGGTTACGCCGCTGGGCAATTTCCTGCACGCGCTCAAGGGGAAGAATGCGCTGATTGTTTCCTCGGCACCCCGTGCGCAGAAGACCTCCACAAAGACGGTCGATCTGATTCGCGAGACTCTTGCGGCAAACGGTGCGCCGGCTGATCTTCTGCAGATTCTGGACGTCGTGACGATCGAGAACTCGGCGGCACTGATGGCCGCGTGCGACATGGTTCTTGCTACGGGAAGTTTCGGGCTGACGAAGGCGGCGTATTCCAGCGGAACGCCCGCTTATGGCGTAGGACCGGGTAATCCGCCTGTGATCCTGGACCGCGGCTATGACGTGAAGAAGGCAGCGGCCATGACCTTCACGGCGGTCGGAAGCGATAATGGTATTCTCTGTGACGGGGATAATCTGCTTCTCTATCCGCAGGACTGCGAAAAAGAATTCTTCGATGCCCTGCGTGCTGAGGGGATCATTATCTATGAGGATAAAGCTGAAGCGGAGGCATTTGCAAAAGCCCTGTTTATCGACGGAAAGTCCAATCCGGAGCTCGTTGGGAAGGATGCGAATGTGATCGCGCAGGCCGCGGGCGTCGACATGCCGGAAAATACGAAAGTGTTCGCGATCAAACTGGACGTGGTCGGCAGCGCCAACATCCTGAATAAGGAGATCATGGGGCCGGTTGTCATTCTGAAAAGTTATGACAGCTTTGAGGAGGCTGTGGATCTTGTAGTGCAGAACATGACAGAGTCCGGCGGCGTCGGACATACGGCGGGCCTGTTTTCCAATGACGACGCGCACATCCGCTATGCGGGCGAGAAGATTCCGGTGGCACGCCTTCTGGTCAACCAGCCCAGTCCGGATGCCTGGGGTCCGGCGACCAACGGCCTGAGCCCGGCAGTATCCGAGAGCTGCGGAAGCTGGGGCAACAACATCCTCTGCGGAAACGTCGATTATATCCATCTGATCAATGTCTCCAGAATCGCGTTGCCTCTGGATGTGGAAGTACCTGATGGTGAAAAAATTTTTGCGGACTGACTCCGGTACCTTTGATGAAGCCTGACGCAGCAAATTTTTAATAAAAAAGAAAAGGAGATAAAAAATGGTTGGAGAGAAAGTGACACTGAGAGTTCGGATGTCTGCGGGAGAAGCTCATTATGCTGGTGAGCTGGTGAATGGTTCCCACATCCTTGACTTCTGGGGAGATGTCGGAACGGAGCTTGCGATTCGCCTCTGGGGAGACGAGAGTCTGTTTGCAGGATATGAGAATGTCCGTTTCACCGCACCGGTATTTGCGGGTGATTTCATGGAGTATACCGGTTGGATTGAGAGAGTCGGAAATACTTCCTTTACCTGCAAGTTTGAGGCCCACAAGTATATCACGCTTCCCAGAGATCCGGAGCTTGAAAATTCCGCGGCGAATGTATTGCCGGAGAAGGTACTCTGCGCGGAGGCGACCGGTACGCTCGTGGTGAAGAAGCCGATGCAGCGGCCGGAGTTCGGTGATCCGAAGTTCCAGAATCATT
>JAJQBC010000118.1 GCA_021203465.1 Lachnospiraceae bacterium
CTTTATAATAAATACTTATTCAGAGGTTTATTTCATGCAGGGGAGGAATTGCCACATGAAAGTATTATGTTTTGGCGCGTTAAATATAGACTATACCTATACGGTCGATCATTTTGTACAGAAGGGGGAGACCCTGTCGTCAAAATCTCTGCAGGTTTTTAGCGGGGGAAAGGGACTGAACCAGACTGTCGCACTGGCGCGGGCCGGAGCGGAGGTCTACCATGCGGGAGCGGTCGGAACGGACGGCGGATTTCTTCTGCAGCTCATGGAGGAGGCGGGGGCAAATATTGAAAATGTTGCCGTCCTCGATGAAGTCCGAACCGGAAACGCGATCATCCAGAAGGATAAAAACGGCGACAACTGTATTATCCTTTATGGCGGCGCGAATCAGGCAATCACGAAAGCGCAGGTGGACAGAACGCTGCAGAAATTTGAGCGCGAAGATTTCATTGTGCTCCAGAATGAGATCAATGAACTTGCCTATATTATGGAGAAAGCGCATGAAATCGGAATGAAGATTATACTGAACCCGTCCCCGATGGATGAGAAGATACCGAAGCTGCCGCTTCAGTATGTCAGTTATTTTCTGCTCAACGAGATTGAGACTTTGCAGCTCCTTCAGTCTGACGATACGGACGATATTGACGGGGAACGGCTGGCGCGGAAGCTTCTTGAAAAGTTTCCGACTGCGGCGATTGTGCTTACGCTGGGGGAAAAGGGCTCTGTCTACATGGACCAGAAAGAAAAAGTAAGCCAGCCTATTTATAAAGTAAAAACGGTGGACACGACTGCGGCTGGGGATACTTTCACGGGATTTTTCATCGCGGGACTTCTAAAAAGTGGTTCCGTGAAAGAAGCCATGGATCTGGCTGCAAAGGCGTCGGCGATTGCGGTTTCGCGCCCCGGCGCGGCACCTTCCATACCAGTTCTTGCAGAAATATGATATTTTTGACAATATATAGATTGCATTTTGTGAAACGGTGGTCTATAATGAAGCCAGTATGTCAGGCTTTGACATGCTGTTTTGTGTTGAATAAAAACTACTCATTCGGAGCAAGCTGAATATAAGAAAGATAGATCGTTACCGAGGTGTAATCGTGGAGCAATATGTAATCAAAGGCGGCATCCCATTGAAAGGTGAAGTGGGAATTGGCGGCGCGAAGAACGCGGCGCTTGCTATTCTGGCGGCCGCAAATATGACGGATGAAACAGTCCGGATAGAAAATTTGCCCGATGTGCGTGATATTAACGCGTTGATTGAGGCGATGCGGGACATTGGAACACGCGTGGATCGCGTGGATCGTCATACCGTGATGGTGAATGGTTCCTGCGTGGAGAATTGTATCGTTGAAAATGAAAATATGAAGAAGATCCGGGCATCCTACTACCTGCTTGGAGCGCTTCTGGGTAAGTATAAAAAGGCGCAGGTGCCGCTGCCGGGCGGATGCAATATCGGCAGCCGTCCGATCGACCAGCATTTGAAGGGCTTCAAGGCCATGGGAGTAGAGACGAAGATCGAGCACGGCTTTATCATCGCCAAGGCAAAGCGGCTGCACGGAGCTCATATCTTTCTGGACATGGTCAGCGTGGGTGCGACGATCAATATCATGATGGCGGCATCCATGGCGGAGGGCAATACGACGATCGAGAACGCGGCGAAGGAGCCGCATGTCGTGGATGTTGCCAGCTTCCTGAACAGTATGGGAGCGCGCATCAAGGGCGCGGGCACAGACGTTATCCGCGTGACGGGTGTGCAGAGACTTCATAAGTCCGACTATTCGATTATCCCGGATCAGATTGAGGCGGGTACGTTTATGTTCGTGTCCGCGGTGACCGGCGGGGATGTATTATTGCACAATGTGATTCCGAAGCACCTTGAGGCGACGACGCTGAAGCTGCTCGAGTTGGGCTGTAAGGTGCGCGAATATGACGACGCGATACAGGTGATCGGCCCGGAGAAGCTGCACAGTACGCATGTGAAGACGATGCCCTATCCGGGATTCCCGACGGATATGCAGCCGCAGATCGCGGTATCGCTCGCTCTGGCTGACGGCACCAGTATCGTGACGGAGAGTATTTTTGAGAACCGTTTTCGCTATGTCGATGAGCTTATTCGTATGGGCGCTTCGATAAAGGTTGAAGGAAATGTAGCCGTGATCACCGGTGTGGACCGTTTCACCGGGGCTCATGTCAATACGCCCGATCTCAGGGCAGGCGCAGCGCTTGTCATTGCGGGGCTGGCTGCAGAGGGGATCACGATCGTCGACGATATCTACTATATTGAGCGCGGCTATGAAAACCTTGACCGGAAGCTGCGACAGCTCGGCGCAAAGATCGAGAAAGTTTCCGGGGAGAAAGAGATTCAGAAGTTCCGCTTAAAGGTTGGCTGACATTATAAAGCTGTCTGCGAATGAAACGGGTTTTAACGTTCCCATGTGGGCGAGACATCCCGTCCCAGCGCGGCCAGCATTTTTTTATCGCTCCGGATCGTGGTGCGGGCGGCGGTCGTCAGCATATTTCCGGTGATGGTCGCGGAGGCGCCGGAGCGGAAGGCCCGTTCGCCGTCGCGTTCCATGAGGGCGCGGCCGGCCGCGAGACGAATGTTTGCCTCGGGATTGATATAGCGGAAGAAGGCGATCGTCCGCAGAATCTCTGCCTCGGTCAGAGGTGCCTGATTTTCCAACGGCGTACCCTTGATCGGCATCAGTGCGTTGAGCGGGATGGAGTCGATGCCGAGCTCCGCGAGACTGATGGCCATATCCAGCCGGTCTTCCCAGGTTTCCCCCATGCCGATGATGCCGCCGGAGCAGGCGCACATGCCTTCCGCTTTGACGAGCTTGAGTGTTTTCATCTTCTGTTCATAGGTATGTGTCGTGCAGATATTCGGGAAATTCCTTTTTGAAGTTTCGATATTGTGGTGATAACTCGTGACGCCGGCCTTATGTAGGCGGTGAAGCTGTTCCGCGTTCAGAAAGCCCATGGAGGCGCAGAGCTCGATTTTGCAGTCGCGCGCCATGGTTTCATAGGCGTGGATTGCCTTTTCAAATTCTTCGCCAGTCAGCGTTCTTCCCGCCGTTACGATCGAGAAGCGGTCGACGCCCTCGTTTTCGTGCAGCCTGCAGGCTTCTACAATTTTTTCTTCCGGGAGGAAATCGTAGATTTCGCAGTTCGTGTGGTGGTGCGCCGACTGCGCACAGTATTTGCAGTCCTCCGGGCAGCGGCCGCTGCGGCCGTTGATAATGGAGCAGAGATCGACCTTCTCTCCGACGAGAGCTGACCGGATCCGGTCAGCCCCCTCGCAGAGTTCTTTTAAATCGCAGGCGAGGAAAATAGAGAGGTCGTCCTCGCGCGTGATTCTCCGTCCGTCTATAATTTCCTGAGCCAGTTTGTGTACATCAGTCATGTGCGTCTCCGTTTCATCGTTTTTGAACAGCGATATTTCTGCCATATTCAGGGTTTGTCTCGAAAATGCCTTCTCATCCCAGGGCTGTTTGCCTCGTTTTCAGCAGGGATTATGCCAGGTTCGCCTTGCGCAGCTGCCTGCGCACCTGTGCGCCGAGGAACATGGCCACCGCGATCTTGCATAGGTCGCCAATGATAAACGGAAACACACAAATGCCCAGCGCATAGGCGACAGTGCAGTCCATCAGATAGACGAACCAGGCGGTGCCGAGTGCATAGCAGAGCGCAGTTGAGGCGACATAAGCAATGAAGTGCAGCGCATATTTCTCCGGCCAGCGGTCGATCATGTAGCCGCCGATCAGCGCAATAAAGATAAAACCGATGAGATAACCGCCAGTTGGTCCCACAAGTTTTGCCGGACCTCCGGCATAACCCGAGAAAACAGGGAGTCCGACGAGTCCCAGCAGCAGGTAGATCAGAAAACTGATCGTGCCCTTCTTCATGCCGAGGATGTAGAGCGAGAGGTAAATCACCAGATTCGTCAGAGAAATCGGAACCGGTCCGATGGGGATGGACATTGGCGCCAAGATGCACAGCAGCGCGGTAAAAATAGCGATCTTTGTCATATCGCGAACCTGAATCATTCCGGTGGTGGTTGCCTTCTTTTCCATAAATAAAATGTCTCCTTTCGGCGGCATCTTTGAAATGTAAACCATGCCGACGAAAGAAGTTTACATTTAACGCGTGAAAATGTCAATAATTATTTTAAAGAAAAATACAGTGTTAAATTTTGGGGGATATGTTATACTGGATGCGGGTGTATAGCGATATTCATAAAATCTGATTTAAGAAGGGGTGATGCAATGAAAAATTATTCGGAAGATCCGACGAAGCAGTACCATATTCAGGTGGGAAAGGGTGAGGTTGGGCGTTATGTCATTCTGCCGGGCGACCCGAAGCGCTGCGCAAAGATAGCGCAGTATTTCGATGACCCGCAGCTGATTGCCGATAACCGTGAATATGTTACCTATACGGGTATGCTGGAGGGAGAGAAGGTCAGCGTGACTTCGACAGGAATTGGGGGGCCTTCCGCGTCGATTGCCATGGAGGAGCTGGTGAACTGCGGGGCAGATACTTTCTTGCGTGTTGGCACCTGCGGCGGTATGCAGCCGGATGTAAAGAGCGGCGATCTGGTGATCGCGCAGGCGGCGATTCGCATGGAGGGTACGAGTCGGGAGTACGCGCCGATTGAATTCCCGGCGGTGGCGGATCTGAGCGTCATTAATGTGCTCTGTAAGGCAGCGAAGACTCTGGGGGTGCAGGCGCATGCGGGAGTGGTGCAGTGCAAGGATTCTTTCTATGGACAGCATTCTCCGGAGACGAAGCCGGTGAGTTATGAACTGTTGAACAAGTGGGAGGCGTGGAAGAGTCTTGGATGCCTGGCTTCCGAGATGGAGTCGGCGGCGCTGTTCATCGTGGCGAGTACGTTGCATGTGCGCGTTGGAAGCGTTTTTCTGGTGGTGGCCAATCAGGAGAGGGAGAAGCTGGGGCTGCCGAATCCGGTTGTACACGACACGGATCTGGCGGTACGGACGGCAGTGGAGGCTCTGCGCGGGCTTATCCGGGAGGAGAACAAAGCGTAGGATCCCGGCCGCAGGCAGGTCAGCATTTGATATAGATAAAAAAAGAAGGATGGTACATTTCAAATGAAAAAATTCAGGAGAATTTTTGTGGTAGTGATGGATTCCCTTGGTGTGGGAGCGATGCCGGATTCGGAGGAATACGGCGATGTGGGCGTAAATACATTGCAGCACATTTCAGAGTCTGTAGATACCTTTGAGATTCCGAATCTGAGGAAACTGGGCATGGCGAATATCTGCCCGCTGAAGCAGGTGGAACCGGAAGAGAAGCCGCTGGCGTATTATACGAAGCTTCGGGAGAGGAGCTGCAGCAAGGATACGATGACCGGGCACTGGGAGATGATGGGACTGGAGGTCAAGACTCCGTTTCGGACATTCACGGAGAACGGGTTTCCGCCGGAGTTGATCCATGAGCTTGAGCAGCGTACCGGACATAAGATTATCGGAAATAAGAGCGCGAGCGGCACGGAGATTCTCGAGGAGCTGGCGGAGGAGGAGATTGCGACCGGACATATGATCGTCTATACCTCAGCGGACTCCGTTCTGCAGATTTGCGGCAATGAGGAGACTTTTGACTTGCAGGAGCTGTATCGCTGCTGCGAGATTGCGCGTGAGCTGACGATGCGGGACGAGTGGAAGGTGGGACGTGTTATCGCACGCCCCTATGTAGGGAAGCGGCGCGGTGAGTTTGTGCGCACGAGCAACCGTCATGACTATGCGCTGAAACCCTTTGGCAGGACTGTGATGAACGCTCTGTATGACGCGGGCCTCGATGTGATTTCTATTGGAAAGATCAATGACATTTTCGGCGGGGAAGGCATTACAGAGGCTTTCAAGTCGAAGAGTTCCGTGCACGGTATGGAACAGACCATCGAGACGGCGGAGAGGGATTTTTACGGACTGTGTTTTGTGAATCTGGTTGATTTCGACGCGCTGTGGGGCCATCGCCGTAATCCACAGGGCTACGCACAGGAGATTGAGAAATTTGATAAGAATCTTGAGGTGCTGATGAGAACCCTGTGTGAAGATGATCTTCTGATCATCACCGCCGATCATGGAAATGACCCCACCTATATCGGGACAGACCACACACGGGAGAAGGTGCCGTTTCTCGCTTATTCTCCGTCTCTGGAGGGTGGGGGCGAGCTGCCGGAGTGCGACACTTTCGCGGTCATCGGGGCGACCGTGGCGGACAATTTTGACGTGAAGATGCCGGAGGGTACGATTGGGGAATCGCTGCTCGATTTGTTGAAATAAATGAAAATGGCATACTTTACAATAGCGTAGTTTTGCGCTGATTATTTCAAAAGGGATTATCCGATGAGCAGAAACAAAAAAAGAAAGACATATGTGAGGTGGCCGCTGTATATGATCATTCTTCTGGCGGCCATGGCGGGTGTGATCTGCGCGATCGACCACAGGGCGGGATATGTGGCTTTTGTGACAGTGCTCGTGTATGTGATCATTGCGGTTTTTGCCTGGCTTCGTGGCAGGCCCACCATGCGTCGGGAGATGGTTTCCTTTGCGACGCATTATGGGCAGATCCAGAACCGACTGCTGAAGGAGCTGCCGGTTCCCTATGCGCTGCTTGGAGAGGACGGGCACGTCCTGTGGTCGAATACAGAGTTTCGGAATATCACGGGAAAAAGCCTGAAGCGCGGGAAACCGATCGGCAGCGTTTTTCATGAGATTAACAGCAGCGTCTTCCCAGCGCAGGAAAATCCGGTCGTCACGCTGGCGCTCAGCTTCGAGGAGCGCGATTATCGCGCGGAGCTCAAGCTGATCGACTTGAGCGATGATATCGAAGAGGATGAGGTGGCGCAGGAGTCTGACTTTGAGGGGCAGCTTGTAGCCCTGTATCTGTTTGAAACGACGGAGATCAACCGTTATATCCGGGAAAACCGGGAGCAGCGCATGGTCGCGGGACTGGTGTATATTGACAATTACGACGAGACACTGGAGAATGTCGAGGAGATTCGCACCTCCCTTCTGGTGGCATTGATTGAGCGGAAGATCAATAAATATTTCAATGCTTATGACGGAATTGTCCGGAAGCTTGAAAAGGATCGCTTCTTTGTGGTTATGCAGGAGAAGGCGCTTGACCAGATCCGGGATAATAAGTTTGACCTGCTGCAGGATATCAAGACGGTCAATATTGGGAACGAGATGGCGATGACGCTGAGCATCAGTATCGGTTCGGGCGGCGCGACTTATATGGACTGTATGGAGTATGCGCGCAGCGCGATGGATCTGGCACTTGCCCGCGGCGGTGATCAGGCAGTGGTGAAGACGAAGGATCAGATCACCTATTACGGCGGCAAGACCCAGCAGATAGAGAAAAATACACGTGTGAAGGCGCGCATGAAGGCGCAGGCATTCCGCGAGCTGGTGGAGACCAAGGATAACGTGGTAGTCATGGGTCATCAGCTGACGGATATGGATTCGTTTGGTGCGGCCGTTGGTATCTATCGCGCAGCCAGGACGCTGAATAAGAAAGCGTATATTGTTGTGAACCAGATCAGCACTTCGGTGAAACCAATGCTGGAGATGTTCGAGGAGTCTATCGGTCGGGAGCAGGGCATTGTCATAGGCAGCGCACAGGCACAGGAGATTGTTGACAAAAATACGGTTGTTGTGGTGGTGGACACGAACAGGCCGAGTTATACGGAGTGTCCGGAGATCCTCTCCATGACGCCGACGGTGGTCGTTTTTGATCATCATCGCCGGGGAAATGAGGTCATCAGTCCGGCGGTTCTGTCTTACATTGAGCCGAACGCGTCGTCAGCCTGTGAGATGGTTGCCGAGATCTTGCAGTACTTTGCGGATAATGTACGGTTAAAGGGCGGCGAGGCTGACTGCATCTATGCGGGTATGGTCATGGATACGGACAACTTTGTGAGTAAGACGGGTGTGCGGACCTTTGAGGCAGCGGCTTTCCTGCGACGCAGCGGCGCGGATGTGACACGTGTCCATAAGCTGTTCCGCAGCGAGATGGCGGAGTATAAGGCCAGAGCGGAGGCGGTACGCCATGCGGAGGTTTACAGGGGCTTTGCCTTGTCGGTCTGTCCGGGTAAGGGACTTGCGAGTCCGACGATCGTGGGGGCGCAGGCGGCGAATGAACTGTTGAATATCGTGGGTGTGAAGGCCTCGATAGTGCTGACGGAATATGCCGGCAAGGTTTACGTGAGCGCGCGCTCGATCGATGAGGTGAATGTACAGATTATTATGGAGAAGATGGGTGGCGGTGGCCATTTGAATATGGCCGGAGTGCAGCTTGAGTGTTCGGTTGAGGATGCGATGAAGCTGGTCCGGAAGACACTGGAGGATATGTTTAAGGAAGGAGAACTGGAATGAAGGTAATATTATTGCAGGATGTAAAGTCCCTTGGAAAGAAGGGCGACCTCGTGGAGGTGAGCGACGGCTACGCCAGAAATTATATTCTTGCGAAAAAGCTTGGGGTGCAGGCGACCTCGAAAAACATGAACGACCTGAAGCTCCAGAAGGCGCATGAGGATAGGCTTGCGGCGAAGCGCCTCGAGGAGGCGAAGGAGCTTGCGGCGAAGATCGAAGGGATAGAGACAGTTCTCGAGATCAAGGTTGGCGAGGGCGGAAAGCTGTTCGGCTCCGTATCTTCAAAGGAGATCGCGCAGGCGGTCAAAGAGCAGCATGGTTTGGAACTCGACAAGAAGAAATTTGTGCTGCCGAATCCGATTAAGGCAGTTGGCACGACGAATGTACCGGTGAAGCTGCATCCGCAGGTGACGGCAGAGCTGAAGGTCACGGTCAGAGAGGCGTAATGATGCATATGACCGCATACGGAATGGCCGTTTATGTGGTGGGAGATGACATAAGGTTGTTTTCTGAAAAAGAGCGTGTAAGGAGAAGCGGCGATGGAAGAAGCGCTCATAAAACGGGTTATGCCCCATGATGAGGAGGCGGAGAGCTCGGTTATCGGGGCGATGCTGATTGACAACGAAGCCATCATGACGGCTTCTGAGATCATTACGGGGGAGGATTTTTACCAGCGGCAGCTGGGCGTCGTGTACGACACGATGGTGGAGTTATATAATGAAGGAAAACCGGTAGAACCGGTGGTTCTGCATACGCGCCTGCTGGAAAAGGGGCTTCCGGAGGAGGCCTGCGGGACGGAGCAGATTCTGCGCTGGATGACCCAGACGCCGACCTCCGTGAATATCAAATATTATGCGGAGATCGTGGCAGAAAAATCAGTTTCGCGCAGACTGATCCATATGAGCGAGGAGATTGCGAATACCTGCTACGCGGGTACTACGAAGCTCGAGGACACGCTGGCCGACGCGGAGAAACGGATTTTTGATCTGGTGCAGCGCGGGAATATGGCGGAGTTTGTCCCAATCCGCGACGCGGTTATCGCGGTCATGAAGAAGATTGACGCCGCGTCGCGTACACGCGGGAGGGTGACCGGTCTGGAGACCGGTTTTGCCGATCTCGATTACAAGACATCGGGGCTGCAGTCCTCCGATCTGATTTTGTTGGCCGCCCGTCCCTCCATGGGCAAGACGGCTTTTGCTCTGAATATGGCGCAGCACATTGCGTTTCGTAAGAATATTCCGATCGCGATTTTCAGTCTGGAGATGTCCCGCGAGCAGTTGATCAATCGTCTGCTCTCTCTGGAGTCACATGTGGATGCGCAGAAGATCCGTACCGGACGGTTGAATGATGAAGAGTGGATGAATCTCGTCGAGGGCTCCGCGAGTATTGCCGGTTCCAAGCTGTTTATCGACGACACGCCGGGTATTAACCTGTCGACGCTGCGATCGAAGTGCAGAAAGTTGAAGGCGGAGCATGACATTCAGCTTGTTATTATCGATTATCTGCAGCTCATGAGTGGGGAGAATCGCAACAATCCGTCACGGCAGCAGGAGATCTCGGATATTTCGCGCGGACTGAAGGCATTGGCCAGAGAGCTGAGTGTGCCGGTTATCGCGCTATCCCAGCTGAGCCGTGCCGTGGAGCAACGCCCGGATCATCGGCCGATGCTCTCCGATCTGAGAGAGTCGGGAGCGATCGAGCAGGACGCGGATGTGGTTATGTTCCTCTATCGGAAGGGATACTACGATCAGGATCTGTCGGAGGCGGAGCAGAGAGTGGCTGAGGTCATCATCGCAAAACAGAGAAACGGTCCGATCGGCAGCGTGAATCTTTTGTGGATACCGGAGCTGACAAAATTTGCGGATATGGATAAGAGTGTGAGTTAAAAAATTTTCGAAAATTGCAAGTGCAAGTTGAACACATCCGCGAAAAATTTTTAATAGAG
>JAJQBC010000120.1 GCA_021203465.1 Lachnospiraceae bacterium
TATTCTTTCTACACGGATATGGGGTATACCGAATTTGATAAGCGCTATACGAAGGACGATTTGGAGACGCCCTACTATCATCAGATGATGAAGTTTTTGAAAATATAAGGGCATCCAGTGCATCCTCAAAAAGAGCAGTTTATTTTGCCAGGAACCGGCTGTCAAGCTCCATCGGCATCTGGTAGGCGTATCCGCGCCGCAGAAGGCTGAACAGCTTGAAGCTCATGAGTTCTGGCGGGACGTACAGGCTGCTACACACGCCGAAATAATCCAGATCTTCGTTTTGTGACATTTCCTCAATATCTTCATCCCTGATGATCAGATCCGCGGCGAAGAGGTTCGCCTCGTACTCTGTGCTGCTGGCCATGTCATAAAGGACGCAATCCTTCATTGGGGCGAGTTGCAGCTGCTGTCTATGCAGGGCGATATGCCCCAGCTCATGTGCCGCGACAACCCGTTTTTCGGCATCGGGAAGGAAACTGCTGATCATCACATAAAAAGTCTTGCAGCTCAGGAAGCAGTATCCTTTTAATTTTTCATATCGGTCTGTCTCCGCTACGACCACGTTCAGGGATTCCAGAAGTCTGATCGGGTCGCGTGTCGCATATTTTATGCTGAGCTTTTCGACCTGCCCATAAATATAATCGTTTCTCACAGGGTTTTCCCTCCGGCAGTTTCGTCACTTACATACAGTATAGCATAAAGTGCTGTCCCATAAACAGGACAGCTAGGCCTGGTTCGCGTCTCCGCCCGTGCGGTATTTTTTCGGGGTAAATTTCTTTGCCCGTATCTTGGAATCCAGATAGAGCGACTGGATCTCATTGAGGAAAGCGATCTGATCCGCATCCGACAGTTCTCCACCAGCAAACATGGCAGCGGTCTGTTCCAGGATGCGTTCCGCCTGCTTTGCGCCGCGTCTTCCATAAAGTTCGGATGCCTCTGTGATAAAGGCTTCTTCTTCTGTCATCAGGTAGCTCTGCTCACAATTTAAAACTTTGGCCAGCCTGCTGTAAATTTCTCTCTGTTTAGGGTAAGAAGAGCCGGCTTCATAATTCTGGAGAGTCCTTTTCGTAATATTGCATGCGTCAGCAACTTCCTGCTGAGTCAGCTTCTGTGCTTTGCGAAGCTCTTTGATTTTCTCGGCAAAATTCATTGCGTTTCCTCCTCCTGCAAGGATAATAAAAAGTTTAACGAAAAATATTTTCGCTTATATCATAAATCTATACTTCATGTTTGTCAAGAAAAAGGTGAATTTAGAACGAAAATAAAATTCACCTTTTAACTTGATACGTGAAATATATGGGTGTATAATCCGCCTAAAAGCAAACGTATGTTCTGGTTCAAAAATGAAAGGTGAAACGAGGATGAATTATGGGACGGGTGATTTTACATTCGGATATGAATAACTGTTACGCCAGCATTGAACTCCTGCACCATCCTGAGCTGCGCGGGAAACCGCTGGCGGTCGGCGGCGATCCAGAGACGCGGCATGGCATTGTTCTGGCGAAAGACCAGCTCGCAAAGAAAGCGGGCGTGAAGACCGGCATGGCGCTGTGGCAGGCGAGGCAAGTTTGCCCCCAGATTGTTTTCGTGCCTCCGCGCATGGACCTGTATCTGCGCTTTTCAAGACTGGCGCGCGAGATCTACGCTGATTATACGGATATGCAGGAGCCGTATGGGTTGGATGAGTGTTGGTTGGATGTCTCGCAGAGCGGAAGCTGCAAGGGCGATGGCATGACGATTGCGAAGGAAATCAGCAGCCGGATCAAATTTGAGCTGGGCATCACGGTGAGTATCGGTGTTTCCTGGAACAAGATTTTTGCAAAGCTGGGGAGCGACTATAAGAAACCAGACGCTATCACAGAGATCAGCAGGGAGAATTACCGGCAGGTCGTCTGGCCGTTGTCGGTGGAGGATCTTCTATATGTGGGCCGTGCGACGCAGAAGAAGCTGAACCGCTATGGTATTCATACAATTGGGGAGCTTGCGAGGACAGACCCTGAGCTGCCCCACCGATGGTTCGGTAAGATGGGATTTGTGCTCTCCGTATTCGCGAATGGTGAGGACCAGACGCCGGTCTTCATGGAAGATTACCATGCACCGATCAAGAGCATCGGGAACAGTACGACCACGCCGCGTGATCTGACGACAGACACGGATATGAAGATCATTGTTTACGCCTTGGCAGAAAGTGTGTCGGCGAGGCTGCGGGAAAACAACTTTAAATGCCAGGTGGTGGAGATTTCCGTGCGGGACTGTGACCTGTACAGTTTTACAAGGCAGCACAAGATCAAAGCCCCAACAGACCTGACTTCCGAAATTGCCGAGCAGGCGATGGCACTGTTCAACGAGCATTATCGGTGGAGCAAGCCAATCCGGAGCGTCGGCGTCCGCGCCTGCGATCTGGTGCAGGCAGACTGCCCGGTTCAGCTGGATTTATTCATGAATGAGGAGAAACGGGAGCGTCTTCACCGGATGGATACGACAGTGGATGTGATCCGCAGGCGCTTTGGTTACGAGAGTATCCAGCGGGGGCTGATGTACCAGGACCGTGTGCTTTCCAATCTGAACGCGAAGGAAGACCATACGGTCCATCCCCGCGGATATTTCGTGGATGGAAATAAGACTGGCGCATACGCCGGATAGTGCATAACGGATAAATGACGAAAGCCGGAAGGATGTGAGGAAGTGGGAGAGGCGAAGAGTTGTAAGGTATATGTTGACGTGGACGTGGAGTTCAGTTCGGACGGGAGGATGCGACCGAGGTGGATTCGGTGGGTGGATGGCAGCCTCTTCAAAATTGACCGTGTGAAGCAGTGTGTCAGGGCTGCCAGCCTGAAAGCCGGCGGCGCGGGTCTTCGGTACACGGTTGTGATCGGCGGGAAAGAGTCGCAACTATATTATGAGGAAAACTATAGATGGTTTGTGGAAGCGAAGCAGCCTTGCTGAGCATCCGCAAGTAAAGACCTCGTTTATCCATGGTTTCAGGAAGCAGGAGCCATGTTTGCAGAGGATCGCCGGCAGCGCAGCTTCACGCGTCGGAACTTGTCGGCATCATACTGCGTGTCACTTGATTTTCTTTTCCCTTTTATCGAGGAAGCACGCTTCTTACTGAACTGTTGTACTTATGTGATTGAGGAAGGGAGAAAGAACATTGAGCAGAAAGAACACACAGACGTTAAACAGCATCCACATGATGTGCCGGATGGACGGGCTGGATGAGAAGCTTTTGTATCAGCGGTCAAAAATGATCCTGTCCACATACCGCAGTATCTGCTGGTCAGCCATGGGACGGGCCGATGAGGTGCGGGAAGACCTGGCCTGCTATTGCGGGACAGAGCTGGATGAAGCGCTGATTTATCTGGAGACCTTTGCACCGGATGAAGCGCGGGTGCGGTTTGAGGAGCGGGTCAAAACACTCTTTGAAACGAGGTGGATGACCGAGCTTGTCGAGAACACGATGGTGCGTGTCAGGGCGTATCCATGCAGCGGAGATTTGTACTGCGAGCTCTTGTCCAAGTGCTACCTGACCTGCTTTAAATATCGGGAGACGGAGCTTCTTGAAATCCTCGATATGGAGCGAAGCACTTTTTATGACCGGAAGAAGGAGGCGGTCCTGCTGTTCGGGCTTTCCCTCTGGGGTATGGCCATACCGAGGCTGAAGGCGTTCGCCCGGGAGGGACAGGCAGTCCGACAAAATCCCGACTGAATCCCGACCAAAGTCCGATGAAAGTCCGACGAAATCCCTACTGAAAGTCCGACTTTCCCTGTGCTATGATTGCTATGCTGGCGGAAGAGCAGCGTAGTGATGATAAAAATAAAAGAAAGAGAATGGAGCCTTGTGCCTTAACGGGTGCGGGGCTTTTTTTACGCCATCCGCCAGACTGTGGGCGAGAAAAGAGAGCCAGGAGGTGAGAAAGACCTCCGGCTCTTTTTTTGTGCCAGAAGGAGGAAAGGCGGATGAAAAAGAGACGCTGGTATGACGCCAGATCCCCGTGATCTTCGGAATTGGAAACTCAGAAACCAAATTCCAGAAAGGAGATCGCGGAGATGGCGAATACCATTTACCTGGTCAGGAAGGACCGGGAAAGTACGAAGGAAAAGACAGAGTGGGTGCAGATGGACGGCGCGGAGTTTTACCGCTTCACAAAATCACCGGAAGGGAAAGGTAGGCACTTTATACATCTGACGGATGACATCAGCTATGAAGCGGATGAAATCTATATCGAGGCAGGCTATGAGGAATATCGGATGTGGAAAAAAGAAGAAAATCACCATCGGTATCTGGCGGGCTGCGCGGAGGAAGTACATGTGATTTCAGCAGACATTCCGGTGAAAGCGGGCGGTGATACCCTGCTTGAAACACTTGAGGATGAAAAGAGCTGCATCGAGGAGCTGATTGCGGAAAAGGAAGAGGAGGAACGGCTCCATAAAATTCTTTCCGGGCTGGAATCGGAGGAGAGGGAACTTCTTACCGTGATGTATTTCGGGGAGCGGGCACGGACGGAGATGGAGACGGCTAAGCTGCTTCACATTTCCCGCGACGCCGTAAAGCGACGCAAGAAAAAAGTCTTTTTGAAGATTTCCAAATTGATGCGTTCCAAAATGTAATAAACGGAACGGTGAATGGGACGAGAGGGATGGCGATTACCATCCCTCCGGGTTAAGCCCTGCGTGTCTGGCGGGGAGGATTTACTCTTCTGAAACGTTTGGCTCTTTCAGGAGTAGTTTCCGGGCAGTCCGCATCAAAGGTAATGGGCAGTTTGCGGGCTCTTTCCAGTTCTTCATATTCTTCCCTGGAAAAATTTAATTCCGGTATCATTTCCTTTTTCATCTCAGTATTTACCATAGTATAATCCCCTTTCAAAATTGGTGGCCATGCGTGCGGATATCAGCCGTGTAACTTCAACCGACTGGCCATTTACATCTTTGCGGAGTTTTTCAGTGTATACGACAAAAATAATATCATCGGTATTGCCGTGTCCGATATTTCCAATGATATTGTCTGGCAATCCGGCAGATAAATTACCGATGGTATCATATCGGTCTTCAGACCTACTGTTCTCTTCATCGTATAATTCAATTCGGTCGTAGTCAAAGAAAACGCGGGCGGCATTCTTAAAGGAAATCCCATGCTTTTCTATATTTATGCGGTTCTTTTCGTTGTTATATTCAAAAAGCATATTTCCCAGGGTAAACATGGTATCTTCCGAATGATTTTCAAACATGAAACAAGTCTCCTTACACAAGGGAATGCCTTTAGGAGCACTGCACGGATGACTACATATATGTGGCCATCTGTAACTGCCTCTCTAAATATCATTATATGGAACACCAGAGGAAAAATCAATGAATAGCTTAGAAAATGTTTCTTAAGAAAAAGAATTTTTTCGCGCCCAAAATTTAAAAAAAGTCAGCAATAGGAGGGGTGAAAGGACAAAACTGCACTCCTTTTGGATCACAGGATGCCGATGGATGGGTTTTCGTACTTTCAGCGCAGATTGAAAACTGAATACCCATTCATCAGGTACGATCCTGTGGCGGGACAGCCACGTCAGCGGCGCGCCATGACCTCTTTTGGAGCGAGCGAAAAACACCGGCATGTAAATATCGGGCAGCACCCGGTAAGGCAATGATACGTCACAGGGATAATGAGACTTCCGTCCAGCCACAGCCCTGCGGTAAAACGCAGGAACTCGCAATGGGGGCGGCCCGGCGAGAACCGCGGGGAGGTTAGCTGCCTATGGAGCCGGAAGCTGCCGGCCGCCTGATGACTTCCCGCAGACTCTGGGGCGTCGGGGACAAATGAGAGTTTCATTTATAAGTAGCGGAGAGCAGCCGATCTTATGGATAAACGGATGCTCTCTTTTACATCGGATAGCGATGGAAGAAAAGAAAGAAGGTGAGAACGTGCTGAATATTGACCATGAATTTGCCGACCAGATTCCACCGCTGACGGAGGAAGAGTATCGGCAGTTGGAGACGAACATATTGCAGGATGGGGAAGTAATCAATCCCATCATTGTCTGGAACGGGACAATCGTGGACGGGCATAACCGCTATCGGATTTTGCAGGAACACCCGGAAGTGCCATACAAGACTTTTGAGAAGAAGTTCTCAGACCGGAATGAGGTAGTGGCATGGATTTGTAAGAACCAACTGGGGCGGAGGAACCTGACGCCGGCGCAGAAGAAATATCTGATTGGAAAACAGTATGGGGCGGAAAAGAACTCTCATGGTGGAGAAAGAGGAACAAAACATAACGGTGAAACCGGAGAATTCACCGCAAGTTCTGAAAACCAGAACTTGCGGTCGGGAAAGAAAACATGTGAAAAAATCGCCAGAGAAAACCATGTTGGTAAGGATTACGTGATCCATGCAAAGAAGTATGCGGATGGTGTGGATGCAGCGGAAAGAGCAGTACCTGGTATCCGACAGGAAATATTCTCAGGAAAAATATGTCCGGTGGAATCAGCAGTAAAGGCAGTAGCGGAAGCTCCTCCAGAAGAACAGGAAGAGAGAGCTAAAAAACTTCGCGATCCAGAAGTACAGCGTCGGGGGAAGCCCCGCGCAAGGCCCGAGGAGGGAGAAATTCTGAAAAAGGTCGCTGCGGATATGGAGGCAACAGTGCCCAAGCGAAAGGTGAGCGAGACTTCCATGCTTGAGACGCTGCGCGGAGTCGTTGCAACGATGATCCGCGGCGCTGACAAGTGCTTTGAACTGTTCCCGACGCTGCTCACTGAGCAGGTATATCGGGTGCAGGTTATCGAGATCATGCAGGAACCGAAAAACTATATTTCAAATTTAGAAACAGGAGGAGAACACGAATGACAAACCAGAAGTTACCGTATCAGGAGATGGAGATCAACACTGCGGAGATCATTGTTCCGCAGTACAGCTACCAGAGAAAGTTGGAACCGTGGCGGGCAAAACTGATCGCCGCCAATTTTGACGAGCGGATTGCCAACCGTCCAAAGGTCAGCTTTCGGGATGGAAATTACTACGCCTTCGACGGCCAACATACTCTTGAAGCCAGGAAGATTCTGAATGGCGGGAAGGACCTGATGGTCACTTGCAGGGTATATTACGGACTGACGGAGGAAGAGGAAGCCATGCTGTTCGCGAAGCAGTTCGGGGTCTCCCGGGCGTTGAGCGCTGGGGACGAGATACGGGCAAGGGTCTGCGGGAAAGACTCGGAGGCAGTGAATTTCCTGAGGGCAACGGAGAGCCTGGGTATCAACCTTGACTATACGCAGAATCTCGGAGAAAACCGGATCGGCTGCATCCGGACTGCTTTTAATGCATACCAGCGTGTGGGCGAGGAAAACTATGTCGAAGCGCTTCGGATTATTCAGGAGGCGTGGGAAGGAGTGCCGCACTCCTTGCGCCGGGAGATCGTCCGGGCGATGGCGGAGTTCGTCAACCTGTATCAAAGGGAATATGACCGAGACAGGCTGCTGGAAAATCTGAAAAAGAATGACCCGCTGACTATTTACCGCAAGGGCATGGAGATGGGGATTCGCATGGCAGGTTATAAGAAGTATCTCTATCAGATTCTTCTGATCTATAACGAATCAGATGAACAATCGGCGCTGCCGCTGAAATTTTGAAGCGAAGCAGTATTTCGATACGCGGAGATCGGCATAAAACCGGCCTCCGCTTTTACATGCGAAGAAACGGAGGTGCGCATGATGAATTATGAAGAAATGGCTTACCATAAGGGCGATATTTTTATCGCAAATCTCGGTGACACGTTCGGGCATGAACAGCACGGCGTCCGTCCGGTGATCATTCTCCAGAACGACGTTGGGAATTTCTTTTCCCCTACTGTGTCCATCTGCCCGCTGACATCGAAGGACAAAAAGCCGGGCCAGCCGACGCATTACCGCCTGAATGCAGGGAAATATGAATTTCTACAGACTTCTTCCACGGTTTTATGCGAAGCGGTTCGGACACTGGATAAGCGCCTGCTGAGTAAGTATCTGGGGCGGATTGACAAGAAGGATCTGAAGCGCGTGGACGATGCGCTGGCCTGCCACTTCGGGTATTACATCCCGGATGTTGTAGAAGCGCCGTAGGTTTATGGAATAAGGACGGCAGTATGGGATGTCTGCCTGTCCCATGTGTAAGGAGGAGGCAAAAGCGTGGAAAATAGGATGGAAACGGAAAGAAAGATCAGGGCAGAAGTAAACGGATGCCATGTTTGCCTTGTATTCACAGAGAAGCCGGTGGAGGGTGTGATTGATAAAGTCCGCGCGGTTCTTTCCAATGCTTATGAGGAGCGTGTCCAGAGAGAACTGTGCGGGATCGCCGGCGCGGGATGCCAGTGACAAAGTTGTATATTGGCGCAGGAGTGCCTATACTAATATAGGAAGAAACAACGATATGCACTTTGACAATTTCATACAGCGCATCCTGTAATCACATTATTACAGGAGAAAATCAATGAAGAGAGTCTACACGTTATACAGAGTTTCTACAAAGAAACAGGTGAATATCAGCGAAAACCATGAGAACGACATCCCGATGCAGCGCGGAGCCTGCCATGAGTTCGTGAAGTACCAGAAGGACTGGGAGATCGTGAAAGAGTTCGAGGAGAAAGGCGTTTCCGGTTTCAAGGTGTCCGCAAAGAACAGGGACGCCATCCTGGATCTGCAGGAGGCGGCGCTGAACAAAGAATTTGACGTGTTGCTTGTGTTCATGTTCGACCGAATCGGACGTATTGACGATGAGACGCCGTTTATTGTCGAGTGGTTCGTCAAGACGGCGGGTGTCGAGGTCTGGAGCGTGAAGGAGGGCGAGCAACGCTTTGAAACGCATGTCGATAAGCTGACGAACTACATCCGTTTCTGGCAGGCGTCCGGAGAGAGCGAGAAAACGTCGATCCGTATCCGGACCAGAATCGGGCAGCTAAAATTAGACGGCCTGTACACAGGCGGCCCGTTGCCGTATGGATATCGGACCTCCCCGAGCGGAGTGAAGAACCGCAAAGGGCAGGAGCTGAAGAAATATGAGGTTGACCTCGAACAGTTCGTGGTGTATCGCATGATTGTGGAGAAGACGATTAACAATGGCGCAGGCAGCTACGTGATCGCCCACTACCTGAACGACCATGGTTACAAGACAGCCAACGGAAAGAAGTTCACCAGTAAAGCGGTGCTGCGGCTTTTGTCTTCGCCGCTTCCGAGGGGTTATACGAATACTGGGGAGACATCTAAAGCCCTTCAGGAGCTGAAAATTATCAGCGAGGAGGAGGCGGAGCGGATTGACGAAATCCTGAGGCAGCGGGGGAAGATCGACGATGAGAAACGCCGCATTGCCCTGCGGACGAAGGGGGAGGCGATGCTTTCCGGGAATGTCTTTTGCGCACACTGCGGCGGGCGGATTACGACCACGCACCATAAAGACCATTATTTCCGAAAGGATGGCAGCGAGTACCTGAAAGATGAATTGAAATACCGCTGCTACCATAAGGCAAATAAACTGTGTGAATGCGATGGGCAGACCAATTATATCGCATCGAAGGTAGACGAGACGGTTTGCCGGATTATGCGGCAGGTATTTGAGAATATGAGTGGCGCGCCGGAGGAGGACAAATATAAGGAAATCCTGAAAAAACAGCAGGCTGCACATACCGCAAAACGCCGGAAGATCATGTTCGAGCTGAAAAAGAACAGGCGGCAGCTCGAAGTGCTCCAGACAGAGATCGGCAAGACCCTGTTGGGCGACAGCCTGTATACGCCGGAGGATTTAAAAGAAGCGATTGGTGTAGTAAAGACGCGGATTGTGGATGGTGAGAATGATCTGGAAAAGCTGGACAGTGAAATGAGCCAGAAGAAAGAGATAGCCGAGGCTGTCCTTCCGGCTTATCGCCGTTTTAAAAGCTGGGCGGAGGAATTTGACGCTGCCGACCTGGAGCAGAAGAAAATGATTGCCTGCCAGCTATTCGACCGCATTGAACTGGGGAAGGATTATACGATCACGTTCCACATGAATGTCACCTATCAGCAGTTCTGCCCGGGGTGGAACACAGCAGACTATACGTGTGGGGCAGCCTGACACTAAAAGGCAGGTTGCCCGCAGGGTACTCTTCATTGAGCTATACGAGAAAATGGACTTTAAAAAGTGCTTGCATTTGTGGCGGATTCATGGTAATATAAAATCCGTCGTTGAGGGAACTCTTCGACAATGATGCTGACTAGTTTATTTTAATATATATTCTCGTCTTTCGGTGCGTGAATGCACCCAATGGTAGAGCACTCGGCTGTTAACCGAGTTGTTGCAGGTTCGAGCCCTGCTCGGGG
>JAJQBC010000071.1 GCA_021203465.1 Lachnospiraceae bacterium
GGAGAGGATGAAGGGGATTCGCTTTAGCGAGGAAACGATAAAAAAGAATAATAATTACATCCAGCAGGGACTGCGGATTTCACGGGACGGGTCAAATCTTGGATTCATCGTATATTGGGCAGATATTGTAGAAATGCTGGGAACGGAGTATGCAGTGAAGGATGCAGTGGGTTATATCGAATCCATGGTGCAGACACATCTGGATTTCAGGCTGGATTATTCCCCAGTGTTGGATTGGGACAAGGCAAAAGGATTGCTGCGTTGCAAAATGGTAAATTTCGAGCGCAACAAAGAACGGCTGTATCATTGTCCGCATGTGCGTTATCTTGATCTGGCGCAGATGTACTATCTTCAATGGGAGTTGTCAGGTTATGGTACCGCAACAGCCGAGGTGAATGATGGGTTGGTGGAGAAGTGGGGTGTCACAGAAGGAACTGTAGTCATACTTGCACAGCAAAATATGGAAAATGTGAAATATAGGGTGGAGAAAGCGCCGGATATCCTTGATGACATGGGGAGGGCATTGATAGATGCAGAGAGTTCGGTATATACTTTGCGGAGCAATACTACGTTCGGCGCAGCGATAATTACTAACCCGGGATTGGTCGGCAAACTGACGGAGGGTATGGGGAATCTGTATATCCTGCCCTTTTCAGTATGCAGACTATTGCTTCTCCCTGACAATGGGAAGGTTAAAGCAGAGATGCTGAGAAATATCATGCAGCAGGCAAACCAGAGACTGACAAAGGAAAACGAGTTTCTGTCAGACCACGTATATCATTATCATAGGGGTACAGAAACGATCAGCGTGATAGCGTAGACTTGAGGTTGTAAAATTCCATCGTTCCACCACTTCCATCCCAATAGAGATATGCTATAAGTAGCAATCATATCGGGCTCTATGAGGGTGGAACCGGTGGAATGGTGGAAAAATGAAAATTTCCGCGGGGTATTTCTTATTCTTGAGATCAGCGCTATACTAAAAGAAAACGGACAGGTAAGATAGCATGAAAAGATATTTGATCGCGGATGATTATAGCGAAGTGACATTGAGGAGGATACATGAAAAATTCCTGAGCGAATTTCATGTAGATTTAGATGACAATAAATATCTCAGGTTAAAGCCCGAGGAAATCATAAAAACGTGGCAGTCTATTGCAAAAGACTGTTTTGGAGATGAGAAAATAAAGATAAGAACCTGTTGGGATTTGATAAATGGATTCACGGGTTTCTTTGAGTCACGAAAAATGTATAAATCACGGGCAGAGGGTACGAATTGGAAGGAAATAGAAAGACAGCGTAGGGATATGATTAGCTGGTATGAGGAGTTGCCCCAAAAGTATTATCTATATAATGCGGACGTATGGCTGGATGCAATATTTGCTATCAAGTATGCAAAATGTGGTGTCAAGTCCGTGGACTATCTTAAAAATCGTTCAAGTCAGGATTACATGCAAGAGGAAGGCTATGCTCTGCCTTTTAGTGATGATGATTTACAGTCTGCTTTTTGTGATCCAATCAAAACGGCTTTGTTGAATAGTCACAAGAGAAACATATTTCAGATACAAGCATATGAGTCCAAAGCTGAGAAGACGTTGGAATGGGCGAGCACGGTGACAGGAGGCATGGCTCTGCACATCAAGTATTCTGGAGACTGCGACTTTACAAGATGGTCGTATCAGAAAATGAAGGATGTGGAGAAGAATAAAAACTTTGGCTTGGAAGACAGAATTCTTTTTCATAAAGTATTTGGGGATATCCTCGCGAGAAATGCAGCATATGAGATTGATAAGAACGGTGGGGAACTATCAGATTTCAGGATTGCTCTTTATCACATAGGCCACATGAATTTATTTCTCTGGGGAAATATTATGGCGTTGTTATATATAAAGGTGAATACATTGGCTGATAACCTGGAGCTGGAAATGGAGGATATTCAGAATATCAGGCACTTATTCTATTCATGGTTGTCACAGACAGAAAGAATAATGGAAAGAGAACGTCTACTTGCGCAGGGGCTTTTCTATGTGTACTGGAATCGTAATTATGAGAATAACCCATTGGGAAATGACGTGATGAACGTTATGGAGGTGCACGCTTCAAATTTGTTGGATGAGGTGACGGAATCGGACGATGATATAGATGCCCATATGAAAAGAGATTCTAAGGAGCGTCGGGTTAAAGAGTTTCGCACAGGCAAGAGCAACAATGGTATAGGATGGAAGTACGCTTTCCTTCAGATGGAGTTCTTGGCGGGTCGCGATGTGGGAGATGAATATTTCTCCGAGCTGATGTAAAAAGAATTTGAAAAAGTTAACGAAAATTACGTGAGGTCCACCCAAGTGTTTGGGTGGACCATTGTTTTTCTATGATCCATGTTAAGCTAGGGCATCTTAATAAAAAGGAGGTTTTCCAAATGAGAAACAACGATTCTAGTGAGAAAAACATGGAGGCAGGTCAGCCGAAGAAGCGCACCACAAGCCCGATCTTTTTTATCGAGGTGCGTGATGGCGTGGAGCTGGCGCCTGACTATGACCCGGGCTTTCTGGATGAGGCGATCAAGGATTCGCATATCCGCGTACTGCCTATGAGCGGAAGGTTGGACAAGCCGGGTGTGCGTTGCCCCATCTACCTGACGGAGGAGATGCCTTCTTCAGCGCTGTCGGTCAATGACGAGCTTCCGATTGAGTTTGCTCCTGCTGTTGTAGATGGCAAGGTCATGCCGGATTACACTGCTATGGAGGTAGTGGAAACAGCGGGGGCAGTAATGCAGCCGGCAATCTACCAGCAGAACGCGGTTATCACAATCAACAGCACACCGCCAGCGGCAGTTCAGGATATCGTTGACGACGTGAACGAGTCTGTTTGCAACTATGCGGTCACTCCTCAGCTGAAGCTGGTGTATCTCGACAGGTTTGGTAAAGAGCAGGCTGACAAGGAAAGTTTTGTATGCAGCATCCGGGCTTCTGGGTGTGGTGAAGGAACCTTGGTTCTTCGCACATGCGAGATCAAGAGTGTTGCTTCGCTGGTCGGCGACAAGTTTTCCGCTGCCAGTGTCAATCCCGATGTCAAAAAGGTCGGAAAGGTCATTGAGAACCGTTTCCGGAGCCAGACGGCAAAGGTTCCCACTCGGTACATTTATACTGACCACGGTTGGCAGGAAATAGAGGGCACGATGATTTACGCTCATGACTGCTTGCCGCAGACAGAGGATAGGAGGTTTGAGACCGGTATGACGCTTCCGTTCCTTGATGTTCCGAGAGATATGGCCGCGGACGTTTTTTATGCCGCACATAGCCTGTATTCGGATATAGGCCCGATCAGCGTCATGCTGTCCTTCTCAGTTATGGGCGTTCTCTATCGGCCTTTTGATGAGGCCGGCTATACACCGCGTTTTCTCCTGTTCATCAATGGGAAAACCGGGAGCATGAAAACGGCCTTGGCGAAGATCCTTTTCACACAGCTGACGGATGAAGCGCATCGCAAAACCTTGCGGCGTGTTGATCTCGATTCGATAACCTCATTCGAGAGGGGGATTGTGAGCGGACATGATACCATTACGGTTTTCGACGACTATTCGCCGGCAAAGTCGGCACGTCAGAAGCGGGACATGGAGATGAAGCTGGAAAGCCTCGTGCGCATGACGGGCGACGGGAGTACGCGCAGCCGTTCCAACGTCTGTTTGGAGGATCGCAGAGGCGAGGGCGTACAGGGGATGGTTATGCTGACTGGGGAACTGACAGGCAAGGGTTTGAGTTCTAATCTTCGTTGTTTCTATTGCGGGATTCAGCGGGATAAGGTTAATGAGGAGGCGGTAAGCCTTTTTCAGGAGAATGAACATCTGTTCACGACATTCATCGACCAGTTTGCCAGGTACGTGTCGGCTCATTGGAGTGAGGTTGTCGGATTTATCAGAGACAGCTTCCAGCGCCAGCGGGAGATGGCAGGGAGAGTTTTGAAGGAGCGGCGGCTGATCGACAGTGCAGCTACGCTTTGCTTGGCCAGTCAGCTTATCAGGGATTTCCTGATTGACCGGTGTGGTCAGGACGCAGAAACTGTTTCCCAGTATGTTGGCGGGATGGAGAACGCGATTCGCGAGATGGCAGCGATCAGTGAAGCAGTTTCCTCGGAGGACACACCGATCGTTCGGGTCATGACGATCATCGACAGGCTGATTCAGGGCAAGCAGGTGATCCTGCATCGTGGACGGCCGAACGAACAGCAGGTTGAGGCGGTCGACGGGTTTACGGAGGGCGATTTCATCTATTTCCATCCTGATCGGCTCTATGCGAAGATCAAGAGTGCCTTCGCAACCGCGGACATGTACCTTCCGCTGGATATGAATGAACTGGCCCGTGCGTTGTGCGAGGAAGGCGTCGCGATAGCGTCTTCCAATGGTGCTTCTAAAAAGACTTACTATGCGCGGATTCTGATCGGCAGTAATACGAGGAAAATGAGCTTCATCAAGATTAACATGGCTCTTCTGAGAAGGGCAATTGACACAATTTGAACCTTTTGACAGTTGAGAAAAAATGTAAACGGAGGTAAATGATGATGATAAATACGACGACGAGAGCAACACAGAGGCGGCGGACGGAGGTTCCGATCTGGCAAAAGGAACTTCTGACCCTAGAAGAAGCTGCGGAGTATACCGGACTGGGGCTTCAGAAGCTGCGTGATATTAGCAACGATGAACACTGCGATTTTGTATTGTGGAACGCATCAAAGCGGATGTTCAAACGGCGCAAGCTCGAGACATATCTGGACGCAGCGTATTCTATTTGAGGCGAAACGAGGCTGCCGGAGGTGATCTGGCAGCCTTTTTCAAACGATTTTAATCAGCGGGAGGAAAGAGGATTATGGCAAAAAACGAGAACCGTCGCTACGACAGCAGGCGACGTGTCCTGAAAAACGGTGAGACAGAACGTGCGGATGGATATTATGTCTATCGCTGGAGTGACCGCACCGGAAAGCGCCATGGGGTTGTGGCGAAGACCTTGGAAGAACTGCGCCGGAGAGAGGCAGATATCATGCGCGACAAGCTGGATGGTATTCGGGCGGATGCGGCAAATGTTACTGTGAATGATGTGTACGACCTGTGGTGCGGCATGAAGCGGGGCTTGAAGGGCAATACATTTAATAATTACCGTTACATGTACGGCATGTATGTCGAACCTGATCTGGGAAGATACAAAGTGCAGACACTGAAAAAATCAGATGTGAAGCGCTTTTACAATAAGTTGGTCGATGATAGAGGATTGAAGATATCGACGGTAGACAGTATCCATACGGTGCTACATCAGGTACTCACGGTAGCGGTGGATGACGGCTACCTGAGAAATAATGTATCGGATAATGTCCTGAAGGAGCTCAAACAGTCCCATAATATGGATAGTGACCACAGGAGAGCGTTGACTGTCCCGGAACAGGAGTTATTCCTGAAATATCTGCGCAGGGAGAGCGGACGCTACCACCATTGGTATCCGATATTTGCGGTTATGGTCGGGACAGGAATGAGAGTCGGAGAAGTGACGGGGCTTCGGTGGTGTGATATTGATATGGAGGCAGGCATTATTGATGTAAATCACACGCTTGTCTACTATGACCACACGAATGAGGGCTGCCATTTCAGTGTACATACGCCAAAAACAGAGGCGGGCAGGAGGACAATTCCCATGCTGGACTATGTGCAGGAAGCTTTTGCTATGGAAAAGGAATATCAGGAAGCATTTGGGCAGGAGTGTAAAGTGACGATCGACGGGTATACGGATTTTATCTTTATCAACCGTTTCGGCGCGACACAGCATCAGGGAACATTGAATAAAGCTCTGCGCCGGATTATGAGGGATTGCAATGACGAACAGCTTAGCAGCGGCGAGGAGAATCCGGTACTGCTTCCGCGCTTTAGCTGCCATAGCCTGCGGCATACGTTTACGACAAGGATGGTTGAAGCGGGCGTGAATATCAAGGTGGTGCAGGATGTTCTGGGGCATAAGGATGTGGAGACTACGCTCAATATTTATACTGACGTAACGAAGGAGCTGAAACAGCAGGAGTTTGATTCCTTGCAGAAAACTCTGGATAAGCAGAAGGGCAAAAACTCCGGGAAATAGGCTCAGAACAGCGGAAGGCAGGGCTGATATGGCTCTGCCTTCCACCTTTCCATCTAATCCATCCGATTTTGAGCAGTATATTATGCTTTGAATATATGAGATCTATATTCGGTGGAAGTGATGGAAAGGTGGAAATACAGTATGAGACACCGGATATAGAAAAATTCAGTTGCATCATTACCTGCGGGCGGCTTATAATAAAACCAATAAGGAATCTATGGTTGATGCGTCTGAGCATGGCATGGGAACATTTGAATATGATGGCAGCAGGAGAAGATTATAAAATCGCATTGGAGAAACAATAGTCAGAAGTCTGTCATATGGTTATTGAAGGACTTGAGCAGATATGGAATGGAAAAGTAAAGGATTTTAACGGAGTATGTGACAGACTGGAGGAAAAATACGGTAAGAAGGAGGGGCTTTATGGCTGATCGGGAAATTGAGACGGTGACTGTAGTGAAGGATACCGTAAAGGCAAACAGAACGGTTAAAGACAGTGTTTTTCGGGATTTGTTTTCAGAAAAGAAATACCTGTTCCAGTTGTATAAGGCGCTGCATCCGGAGGATACGGAAAGCGTTGCGGATGATCTGGAATATGTGACGCTGGAGCAGGTACTGGTTCATGACATATATAATGATCTGGGCTTTCTGGTGGGAGACAGGCTTCTGGTTCTTGTGGAGGCGCAGAGTTTATGTAAAGATTTACATAAGCTTTGTTATGTATAGCTGTTGGTTATGTAAAGCCAACTCTGATAATATAATTAGTCAGGGCTTTTTCTTCTTTTAACTTAACATAAATATATGGTAACTTCAAGTTGTAACGAAGGATAACCCATACAACTAAGGAGGTTCCATATGAACAAAGAACAGTTTTTGCACACCAAGAAATCCCTGTTGGAAAAAATGGCACAAGACAACTACAGTGATGGTATGATCAAAAAATACGACTGGATTATCAGTCATTTTGAACGCCACTGCATGAAAAACGGTATTGCTGAAATAACCCTTTCTTCCGCTTCTGATTTTATAAGGGAATGCTTCGGGTTTGAAATGTTGTCTGCCCCACTTCCAATTCAGTCTTCTATCAGGTATCCACTTCTTTCATTTTTCGAATTCAGCCAAAATGGTAGCTATGCCAAAAGGCACCAGCCCCCAAACTCTGTTGACATTCCGCCATGTTTTTCCCCCTTATTTGAGGAATACCGCATATATATAAACGGATGCGGTTTTAAAAGGGGGACTCGCTTAAAACGCCTCTTGATATTTGCAAAATACCTCTCATTTCTGGACAGTATAAATCTGAATGATATACTTCATGCGACAAAACAGACGGCATATGACTTTATCAGCACAATGAAAGACTTTGCACCTAAAACAGCCCGGGGTTACAAAGTCCAGTTTAAAGCTGCACTGAACTGGCTGTATGACAACCATTATTCGTCTTTTTCAGGGAACCAGCTCCTTCCTGTCATCCACTGTGAAGACAGGAACAGCCTGATATCTTATTATTCTGCATGTGAGGTTGCGCAGATTCTCGATTCAGTCGATACATCCACGCCGAAAGGAAAACTTGAATATAGCATTTTGTGTCTTCTTGCGTATCTTGGCATCCGAGCAAGCGACATTGCCGCATTACGCTTTGAAAACATTAACTGGAATAATGGTATCCTTTCGTTTACGCAGTTTAAGACAGGAGATCCGCTAACGCTTCCCCTTCTGGATGAAGTAAAATACCCACTAATTGATTATATTAAAAATGCGAGGCCGGACAGTCCTGATTCCAGGCATGTGTTTATAAAACGGCGTGCGCCATATACCTGCTATCCTGATGGCGGCGGAATTTATGCTATTGTAAGCAGGTGCATTAAAAGGTCCGGCGTTGAGATTAAAGGACGGCATTTTGGCCCGCATTCCCTGCGGCATTCGCTGGCGACAAACCTCTTATCTGAAAATGTTCCCGTCAGCGGGATATCGGACATACTCGGACATACCAGTATTATAACTACAGAGATATACCTTACAACAGATGAAACGCATCTGAAAGAATTATCACTGGAGGTGCCGGCTAATGAGGGATGAAACTACTTTTAATTTTTCCGGTCCGTTCAGAGACATCATGCCACTGTATATCAAATACAGGCATTCGCTTGGCTATAAGGTAGCGGAATCTGAGCTATACAGAATGAAAGAACTAGATGTATTTTTTGAATGCCACGGAATAACAGAACCATGCCTCCCCAGGGAAATGTATGATAAGTGGACTTCCTTAAGGGATGGGGAACGTCCTGTAACGGTCTGCAGGAGACAGGCTTTTATACGGGGGCTGGGGCGGTTTATGTCCACATCCGGTTATCAGGATATCTATACAGGCGAAGATGATAAACGCCGCTTTGAAAGCGATTATATCCCTTATATATTTACCAGAGCTGAAATAAAACGGATATTTTTAGAAATGGATAGCGTCTGCCTTAAAAAACCGTCCTTCCTGAACCACTCTTTTCGTCTGATCATATCTTTGTGCTATTGTTGCGGGCTGAGAAAGTCGGAGGCGGTATCTCTAAAAATAAAAGACATTGATTTCCAGACGGGAAAAATCAACATTTTAAACAGTAAAAGGAATGTAAGCAGGATGATCGTTGCATCGAGTTCGCTGCTGAAAACAATGAAAAAATATTATAACGATTTCTGTACCGATTATGGGCAGGATGACTTGCTCATCCAAAACTCAAAAGGTGGAATCTATTGTAAAAACACCCTCTACAAGCTATACCATGAATTGCTAGAAAAAGCAGATATCCCAGCAAGAAGTGACGGAAGGATCCATCGCTTGCACGATATGAGGCATACATTCTGTGTACATACACTGGAACAGATGCAGATAAAAGGTTTTGACCTATACACCTCCCTTCCTCTGCTATCAGCATACCTTGGACATAAGCATGTCACAGAAACTGAATACTATTTGCGCCTTGTGGACGAATATCATGATTCTGTGTTGGATCAGGTTGCACAGTATTGTCCGTCTGTTTTTCCAGAGGAGGTGGCCGACAATGAAAACTGACAGCTTTGCGTACTATGTCACAAAATATTTTTCTGATTATCTGCCGAACCAGACAGCGGCATCGACAAATACAATCCGTTCCTACAGGGATACGTTTATACAGCTTTTAAGTTATTTCAAGAAGGAAAAGCATATCTTGCCGGAAAAGCTTTGTTTCTCAGATTTCACGCCTGAGAACGTGGAAGGGTTTCTGTGTTGGCTTGAAAGAGAAAGGGGAATCAGTGCTGCTACAAGGAACCAGAGGCTTGCTGCCGTACATGCTTTTTTCCGGTATATCCAGTACAGAGAACCCGCAGGGTTTGAGCAGTGTGTAGGGGTGCTTGGTGTGCCTTTCAAAAAAACACCATCCCCAGCTGTTGATTACATGAGCCTTGAGGAAATGCAGATTCTTTTTTCGGTTCCGGATCAGACAGCTCAGAAAGGGCTGCGTGATTTGGCAATCATGCTGACCCTTTATGAAACAGGGGCACGCGTCCAGGAACTTATAGATTTGCAGGTCGCAAGTTTTCGATTCGGAAACATTAACCAAGTGTAGCTTCACGGAAAAGGGGATAAAATCCGGATTGTACCGATAAATGCCAGGGTTGCATCTATCACACAAAAATATATAAAACGGTATGGCCGTACACAGCCAGATGCTTTAGTCTTTGCCAACCGGACAGGCGGTAAGCTTACGCGGGCAGGAGTCCAGTATATCATTGATAAAAATGTAGCGCTTGCCCGTAAACAATACCCTGATCTGTTTACGGGCAAGATCACAAACCATTCTTTTCGGCATAGCAAGGCAATGCATTTGTTAGAGGCAGGTGTGAATCTTATATATATCAGGGATTTTCTCGGACATTCATCTATAGTGACAACTGAGGTATATGCTAGATCGAATCCCAAAATCAAAGAAGAACATCTGCGAAAAAATAGTGCTTCTCTTGATGTACAGGAAAAATATAACGCAAAAGAAAAGGATGATTTAATGAACTGGTTGAAAAAAACTTTTTAATGAGATAAAATTTTATGGTCGATTGTAAAATGAAGTTGAACACCTAAAAAATCCATAGCGATTGA
>JAJQBC010000072.1 GCA_021203465.1 Lachnospiraceae bacterium
TTCAATCGCTATGGATTTTTTAGGTGTTCAACTTCATTTTACAATCGACCTAAGAAGTAATTTACAATTTGATTTCCCTAAAAGAATCTCCTTGACATCCACCTTCACAAAATCTATAATCAAATAAAGTCGTTCGGCATAATTTTATCGCAAAAATTATAAATATAGCCGCTCGGCATTTTTTATAGATTGCCTTTGAAAATAGCGCCGCTCGGCAAAAAAGGAGAATTTCCAATGAAAATCGCAGATGCAAAATCCTTCGGGGAGGCCATACGCAAAAGAAGAAAAGAACTTCACTATACGCAGGGCTACCTCTCCGCATGCACCGGACTGAGCATTACTTTCATTTCAGATCTTGAGCGGGGGAAGCCCAGTATACAGCTGGAAAAGGCGATCCAGCTGGTAAATATTCTGGGGATGGATCTTCTGATTGAGAAGCGGGGTGAGTAGAGTGCGGGGATTATCACACACTTATCCCTGACCGGCGCTTCCGGAAAAGTCGGCCTCTATTACGACGAGCAGGAGAAACAGTGGTATCTTCCCATTGGCGACGCGCCCAGTACACACATTGTCAAGCAAAGCCATGTAAGGCTGAGCCGAATTGTGACAAACGAGCAGCTCTGCCTCCTGACAGCGAGACATCTCGGCGTTGCTGTGCCGGATAGTTTTATTCTGAATCTGTCTCTATTGTACAGCGCAGATCTGAAAAGTATTCGGCTTGCCCCCGCATACGATCTTGTCAGCACCGCGGTCTATGACAGCGGAAGTGAGGATATGGCGTTCAGCATTGGCGGGGAACGTAATATTCACGCCATCTCCAGAAAATCGTTCGAAAAAGCCGCCAAAGAAGTCGGGCTTGGCGCCAAAATGGCCATGAACCGCTTCGACGCCATGGTTTCCGACTTTGAAAAAGCACTCATTTCTGCAGGTAAAGAGCTTAAAGAGCAGGGATTCGCGGAGGCCAGCCGTATAAGCGAATCCGTTCTACATAAGGGCGGCATTGCGCGGCAATAAATTTACACATGCAATCACTGGATTCTTCCGTCTGCTCGGAATTGTATCGGCACACCGCCACCGCATACAATAAACCATGAAAGGAAGGTGCATTATGAGCAACCGAGACTTTGCAAAAGACCTTATTGACCAGATACCAGAAGGTAAACTGGCCTATGTCATTGCCTATCTGCAAGGTGCAGCCGTGCCGGAGCACACGCCAAACACCGAAACGCTGGAAGCCATCGCTGAGGTCGATCACATGATCCAGACGGGAGCAGGTGAACACTTCACGGGAGCAACTGCGGATTGCTACAATCTCGATCTATTATAGGCCATTATTGACACACTCCGCGTCCCTGAACCGTTACCAGATAAAAACAGGGATCGCATTCTGACTTGTTCGACCTGTAAATGAATGTCCTGCTCCCGGTAATTTTCATTTCTGAATGGGAGCAGAACATTTAAACAGCAAGATAATTTATTTTTTAGGAAGTTTAGAATTCTTTTAGACCATCGCCACAATTTGGACATATTTTGCTGATATTATAAAACTCGTAAGGATGACATATCCGTATTTCATTCATAACACTTGGGGGCTTTCCCAAAAGCCCCCACTCCCTCGAAAATAACACTTCCGGCGACGGGAGTTTTTTTATTTTCTGTATTATGAGCTCACGCACCTTGTCTCCACCAGATTGTCAATCCCACATATTTTTTAGATTGATAACTTCCACAGAGTCTTCCACCCCCTCTAAATCAACTGGAGATTTTGAGATAAAAACGTATTTCTGACAGTTTATGCCTGTTGCACTTTCTTCCGCAACCTGCCTGCATTCATAATAAATACTTTGGCACGAGGTGTCTTTCAGCAACTGTTTTACCAGTTCACTTTTTCCTACACGTCTTCGTCCATAAATCAGGACGATCTGCATAGATTCTTCTTTATTCGTCTTAGCAATTGCTCGTTTCAGTTTCCTCAGTGGTTCCTCTCTGCCAATAAAGTTCATTTTACTCGGTTTACGTCGAGTAATGCGCAGCCTAAATCCTCCTTGACCGCATTCTTGCGGAACCAGACATTCATACGTTCTTTTTTTATATCTCCGTGAACGTATACCGCTGCGAGATCCCCGAAGTCTCGACATGATAAATAATCGTGCCATCCGCAAGGTCCTCCCGCTCGAGGCTCAGCTCTTTATCCTTGTGCTTATTTCGGATGTACTGCTCCGGATCGTCCAGCGAGAGCTCCTCAAAAAAGACATCCCGCATCTGATTGTTCGCGCATTCGTTGAAGATCTCGTGTACCACTTCATATTCCTTCATCATAAAAATTTCTCTCCTGTTAGCCTTTAATCTCTATCATCCAGCTGCTTTTTCAGATAACGCCCCACCACGTGAGCGAAGGTCGACACGTCCCGGATGTAGGCGAAATCCTTGCCGAAGATCCGTCGCTCCGCCATCAGGTCGCGCTCCTCGCCAACGAAGACGCCGAGCACGGCAATGCCCTGCGCGCGGAGATGTCGCACCTCCGCTGCCGTGTCCTTTACCGCATATTCCCCGGTGTAGACAGACGGATTCTTCACATTCGGCCGGTTGACCACCACGTCGTTCGGCCTGCCATCACTGAGCACGATCAGAATGCGGTTCTCCTCCGGGCGCTGCAGCAGGCCGTCCGCCGCGGCGCGCAGAGCCAGACCGTCCCGGTTGCTCGAGGAAGAGGTAAACTGAAAAATCCGCCAGTCGGCCTCCGGGCTATCGTCGTACTCCCGGAAGCGGCGCATGACCGTATAGTTCCAGAAACTGCAGAAGCTTAAGACCCGGTGTGGAATCCGCGCCCTGGAGAGCGCTGCTGACAGAATATAGCCCTGCAGCGCGACCATGCTCTGGCGGCTTCTCTGCGAACCGCTGCCGTCCATCAGCACATCCACCACGAAATCGGAGTTCGGCTTCCTGAAGACTCTCGTAAACAGCCGCGGATCGTCCGTCCTGCCCACTTTCCAGAGCTTGCGCGGGATGACCGCGCCGTAGGCAGCCTCCATACGATCCTCCTCATCGCGCGCCTGCAGCGAGCGGCGCAGCAGCTGGCCGAGCTGCTCGATATTGTGGCGCGACACGCGCCGGTGCTGGCTGTAGAAACGCTCGTTCTGATCCCTGGTACGGCAGGCCAGCACATAAGTATTATTCTCGCGAACCGCGTGTTCGATGATGCCGTCGGTAAAGTACAGCCGACAGTCTCCGTGGACGCCGCGGCAGACGCGGCGGTTCAGGCGCTCCTGCTCCCGCTCGTCCATGTAGGAGCTCCCGAAATTCAGCTCGATGTAGGAGTACATCTTACGTGCGGCCTCTTCCGTAACCAGAATACGCCCGGCATGCCCGCGTCCCTCCGGCGTCTCCTGCTCCGGGTCACTCGCCGCCTCTTCCTCCAGCTCCATCGCGGCCTCCAGCGCCGCCTCGTCGAGGAAATCCTGCCAGTCAAAGGCGCGCAGATCCTCCGCGCTGACCGCCAGCACCGTCTCAAGACCACCGTGCTCCGTCTCAAAAGCCGGATCGACCAGACGATTATAAAAGCGGTCGGTCTGCCGGATGACCTCCATTGTATCCGTCACGCCGCGCAGGGCAAAGAGCTCCTCCATCTGCTCTGTGATCTGCTTCCCGGCTATGTAATTCCCATCGACCCCATCCCGCAGCACCGCGATCTTCAGCCGCCCGAGCGGATGCGCGGCCAGTCGATCGAAATCCCGTTCCAGAATATCCGCATAGGCCCTGCGCCGCAGGGAGCGCAGACCTGGGCGCTCCACCGCTGCTTTCTCACAGGCCGCCTGATCGACACACAGCTGCGCGAGCAGCATCAAGGAAGCCTCATCCGCCCCGAGATACAGCTTCTTCACCAGATAGAGGCCGAACTCGTCCGTGGAAAAAAAGCGCGCGAAAGCGCCCTGCCGGACCGCGTCGTAGAGAGAAATCGAGGGATAATGGTGAAACGAATCGACGTCGAGATTCGCCTCCAGCTCATAATCCCCGCTGACAGTCCAGAGCAGGTTGCGCATACGGTTTTCCAGTTCGTAGCGATACTCCTCTTCCAAGTTTCTATCTCCCAAACACATCCTCCCGCATCCAATCCTCCGGAATGCGGGTCATGACCATATCCGAGACAATCTCTTTTTCAAAAATATCGAAGGCCTTGTTCGTGACACCCATCTCCACCGCCTTCAGCGGCGCAAGACCGATCTTCACCGCACCCAGCGCGCCTAAGAGACCACGCAGGTCCAGCGCCTTGGTCGAGATTTCGCTGTTCTGCGCTTTCAGCTGCAAGTCGAGGAACAGCCCGCAGAACGCGGCCTCCGCGTCCGGGCGGATCGCCGGATAATCGTGCTCGATGATTTTCCGCAGATTCTCCTCCGTCAGAGGCGGCATGTCGATGACCAGAAAGCGCGACACCAGCGCCTCGTTGAGCTCGCGCGTCCCCGCGTAGCCGTAGTTCATCGTCCCGATGAAGCGCGTCGCCGGGTGCAGCTCAATGCGGTCGTAGCCCGGCACATCGATCATCCGGCGATGGTCGAGCGTCGCGTGCAGCACGCTGGCCGCGTCATTCTTCGCCATATTGATCTCATCGAAAATGCCGAAACCGCCCTCCTCCGCGCAGCGATAAACGCTGCCCTTGCGCAGCTGCACCTCATTGTCACGGAAGGTGTCCGTCCCGATGAGCGAGCTGCTGTCCGTATTGACATTAAAAGAAATATTGTAGGTCGGGCGCCTGAAAATATAGGCCAGATTCTCCGCCAGAATATTTTTTCCGGTGGCCTTCGCCCCGGAGAGCAGCAGATTCGAGCCCTGCAGCAGCGCCGTAATCGCCATCTCCAGAATTTCTTTCCCGTAAAAAGGAATCGAAGGCCGCATGACGCGGTTTTTCACCGCGTCTGAGACCGGGTAACTCTCCCGGAACTCCTCCACCTTCTGTAAAAGCGCCTCCGATATATTCTGTTCTTCCAAAAAACTCAGTTCACCCTTCATTGCTTCTCCTTTTTGATCTTTGGTTCCATCCGTCCAAAGCCCATATCTATCAAACCTTTTATCTTCTCGTCGGAAACTGCACCGATGCTCACTCCAGAAACTGCGCGAACACATAGTTGCTCACATCGATTCCCCTGTCGGTCAGGCGGACGTGGTCTCCTCTCTCCTCCAGAAGACCCTGCTCTTCCAGCTTCGCGAACAATGCGGCATAATGTTCCCGGTATTTTCCCGGATCCACACCTTCCATCTTGCGAAGGCCAAGGAAAAAATATTCCTCGCGGATGTCCTTCCCGCCTAAGGTCTCGCTCGTCCCCGCGTAATCACCGCGCAGGTACGCTTCCATCTCCCGCGTATTGCTGCTGCGCACATCGCCCAGCAGGGAGGCCGCTCCGAGGCCGAAGCCCTTATAATCCGTCCGCTCCCAGTAGCCGAGATTGTGATGGCAGGCAAAGCCCGGCTTCGCGTAATTGGAGATCTCGTAGCGTTCATATCCATGCGCCGCCAGAATTTCCTTTGTATCATAATACATCCGGCGCTCCTCTTCCTCGTCGGGTAAAAGCTCCGGATGCTCCGCGTAGCGCTCATGGAAGGGCGTGGCCTCCTCGATGATCAGGCTGTAGGCGGAGATGTGCTCCGGCTCCAGCGCCAGCACCTTTTCGAGCGTACGCCGCCAGTCCGCCGCCGTCTGCCCGGGCAGCGCGGACATGAGATCTACATTAATATTGTCAAATCCGGCCTCGCGGGCGAGCCGAAAGCTCGTAAGAAACTGCTCCCAGGTATGAATGCGCCCCAGTCGCTTAAGTTCCTCATCGTCCGCGGACTGCAGCCCCAGGCTGATGCGGTTGATACCAAAGTCGCGATAGGCGGTCAGCTTTTCCGCGGAAAGCGTCCCCGGGTTGGCCTCAATCGTGATCTCCGGACGCTCCCGCCAGACAAACTGCTCCCGCAGAAGCTCCATGATACAGCCGATCTGCTCTGCCGGAAGGATACTCGGCGTACCCCCGCCGATGAAAGCCGTCAACACCTCATAGTCTTGCGCAGGCAACGCACTCCACCGAATTTCTTCCAACAGCTGCGCGACATAGCGTTCCTTCGTCTCCTCGTCCGCCGACGCGGACAGAAAATCACAGTAGTCACATTTTCTTACGCAGAAGGGAATGTGAATGTAGAGTTCCAGCGGCTTTTTCATGTCAGGCCGCCTTCTTCTCCGGCAGCTGTGCCAACACAATCGCGGCGAACATCAGCACGCAGCCGAGCAGTTCCCGCAGACTCAATGCCTGCCCCAGTAGCACCCAGCCCGCCAGCACAGAGAAGACGGACTCAAGGCTCATCAGCAGCGAGGCAACCGTCGGATCAGCGTTTTTCTGGGCGACAATCTGCAGCGTGTAGGCGACGCCGCAGGACATGACGCCCGCGTAGAGAATCGGCTTCCAGGCCGCCGGTACCTGATCGAGCGTCGCGGTCTCCCACATGAGCGTCGGCACCGCGCAGACGATCGCCGCGGTCAGAAACTGGATCGCCGACATCCGCACGCCGTCCACAAGCGGGGAGAAATGATCGATCACCATGATATGAATCGAGAAGACGAAGGCACAGGCGATGACAAAAACATCGCCAATATTCAGGTAAAAACCTTCCGTCATGCACAGCAGATAAAGTCCCGCGACCGCCAGCGCGACGCAGGGCACGATCAGAAGCTGCAGCTTCTTCCTGAGAAAAACGCTGAGAATCGGCACAAGCACGATATACATCGCCGTGATGAAGCCCGCCTTGCCGACCGTCGTGAACAAAAGCCCCCACTGCTGAAGGCTACTCGCAACGGCAAGTGCCAGACCACAGCAGATACCGCCCCTGACCAGCGTCTTTTTATCTCCGATACGCGCCTGCCTCTGCTCCGGCGTCTCTCCGTTCTTCTCCTCCATATGATCCACAAAGCGGATCACCGGGATCAGCACCAGCGCGCCGATGATATAGCGCACCGTATTAAAGGTGAAGGGGCCTACATAATCCATGCCGACGCTCTGCGCAACGAAGGCACAGCCCCAGATCAATGCTGTCAGAATCAGCAGCAGATTATTCTTCATCCGTCCCATCTTCATTCACCCGCATATTCTTTCAGAATGTCCAGAAGCTCCTGAGCTGTATCTGCGATCTGCTCCGCGCCGAGCTTTTCGAGCCTGGCGCGCCCCCGAAAGCCCCAGGAGACGCAGACACAGGGAATCCCTGCGTTCGCCGCCGTTTCCAGATCCGTCTCGGAATCTCCCACATAAACGCAGGCGTCCTTTTTGACGCCCAGCTCGCGCATGGCCTCATAGAGCGTATCCGGCGCCGGTTTTTTTCGCACGCCTTCCTGCGCCCCGATTGCGACCGGTATCCGGTCTCCAAATGACTCTCTATTCAGATCTTTCACTGCACTGTCCGATTTATTCGAGACAATCGCCATAGAGATGCCTGCCTCGCGCAGTGTATCAAGAAGCCACACAACTCCCGGGTAAGGAGCCGTGTGGTCGTCCAGATGCGTATGATAATATTCCTGAAACGACGCATGGCAGGCTTCATACTTCGGATTTGACTCGCCGCCCTCAATGCAGCGGCGCATCAGCTCGCGTGAACCATTTCCGACAAACAATCTCACCTCGTCCGGCGTCCGGGGCGGAAGCCCTGCCGCCGTGAGCACCGCGTTCGTGCTCAGATATATATCCTCCAGCGTGTCCAGCAGGGTGCCGTCCATATCAAAAATTACTGCATTTCTCATGAAAGTTCAAAAGCTCCCGTGTATAACTGATAGTACCGTCCGCGCTCCGCGATCAGGGACTCGTGATTGCCCCTCTCGATGATGCGGCCCTGGTCCAGAACCATAATAACATCCGAGTTCTTGATTGTCGAGAGCCGATGTGCGATGACAAACACCGTTCTCCCCTTCATCAGCCGGTCCATGCCCTCCTGCACGATCGTCTCCGTGCGCGTATCGATGCTGGAAGTTGCCTCGTCGAGGATCAGCACCGGCGGATCCGCGACCGCCGCCCGCGCGATGGCGAGTAGTTGGCGCTCACCCTGTGAAAGACTCGCGCCGTCGCCACTCAACACGGTATTATAGCCATCCGGCAGACGCGTGATAAAATAGTCAGCGTTTGCGAGTTTCGCCGCAGCTATGACTTCCTCGTCCGTCGCGTCAAGCTTGCCATAGCGGATGTTATCCGCAATCGTACCGGTGAAAAGATGCGTATCCTGCAGCACAATCCCAAGCGCACGCCGCAGCTCCGGCTTCTTGATCTTATTGATATTGATACCGTCGTAACGGATCTTGCCGTCCTGTATATCGTAGAAACGATTCAGCAGATTCGTGATCGTCGTCTTGCCCGCGCCGGTCGCGCCGACGAAGGCAATCTTCTGTCCGGGCTTCGCGTACATCCTGATATCATGCAACACGATCTTGTCGTCCGTATAACCGAAGTCCACACCGTCGAGCACCACGTCGCCCTCGAGCTTCTCATAGGTGACAGTGCCGAGCGCCTTGTGCGGATGCTTCCAAGCCCAGACACCGGTGCGCTCTTCTGTCTCCGTGAGCGTGCCGTCCGCTTCTTCCTTCACATTTACGAGCGAAACGTAGCCAGCGTCCTCCTCCTCGGGCTCGTCAAGCAGCTCGAAAATACGCTCTGCACCGGCCAGCGCCATAATGATCGAGTTGAACTGCTGCGAAATCTGCGTGATCGGCTGATTAAAGCTTCGCGTAAGCTGCAGGAAGGAGGCCAGGGTGCCGAGCGTCATACTGCCGATCCCGGCGATCGCCAGAACCGAGCCGAGCGCCAGCGTCAGCACATAGTTGATATAGCCCAGATTTCCCATAATCGGCATCAGGATATTCGCGAAGGTGTTCGCATTCTTTGCGCTGTCAAACAGATCATCGTTCAACACATCGAAATTCCTGATTGCTTCCTCCTCATGGCAGAAGACCTTGACAACCTTCTGCCCCTCCATCATCTCCTCGATGTAGCCGTTCACACGCCCCAGCGACTTCTGCTGTTTAATAAAGTACGCGCTGCTCTTTCCGCCGACCGTGCGCACCACATTCAGCATGACGAAAATCATCACCACGATGAGGGCCGTCAGCGGCAGGCTCAGGATGAGCATGGAGATAAAAGTGCTGATAACCGTCACCGCCGAACTGATCAGCTGCGGAATACTCTGGCTGATCATCTGACGCAGCGTATCGGTGTCGTTTGTATAGCAACTCATTACATCGCCATGCGTGTGTGTATCAAAATATTTGATCGGCAGACGCTCCATATGCGTGAACATCTCATCCCGGATGGTCTTTAAGGTGCCCTGCGTCACGTTGATCATGATCCGGTTGTAGCTGTACGTCGCCAGCACGCCCGCGTAATAGATGCAGGCCATCGTCAGCAGCGCCCGGATCAGCGGCGCAAAATTCGGACTTGACTGCGAGAGGAGCGGCGTGATATAGTCGTCGATCAGGCTCTTCAGGAACAGATTTCCGATGACGCCGGCCAGTGAGCCGATCGCAATACAGATCAGCACCAGCGTAAATGGTAATTTATAATCCTTCCACACATAGCCAAGCAGCCGTTTCAGCGTCTTACCCGGCGTCCGGCTCTTCGAGGTGCCGCTCATCCGCGGTCCCGGGCCTTTGAAAGTCCTCTCACTCATCGTCATCTCCTCCCTTCTTCTGAAGTTCGTAGATTTCCCGGTAAATCTCATTGGTCCCAAGCAGCTCTTCATGCGTCCCGAAGCCGACGACCCACCCCTGATCAAGCACAATAATCCGATCCGCATCCTCCACAGATGAAATACGTTGCGTGATAATGAGCTTCGTCGTGTCCGGAATTTCCTCCACGAAAGCCTTGCGGATCAGCGCATCCGTGTGCGTATCAACCGCGCTCGTTGAGTCATCGAGGATCAGCACTTTCGGCTTCTTCAGGAGGGCGCGTGCGATGCACAGACGCTGCTTCTGTCCGCCGGAGACGTTCGTGCCGCCCTGCTCGATATACGTATTGTAACCATCCGGCAGCTTCTCGATGAATTCATCCGCCTGCGCCAGACGGCAGACTCTCCTGCAGTCCTCCTCGCTGGCGTTCTTATCGCCCCAGCGAAGGTTTTCAAGGATCGTCCCGGAGAAGAGAACATTTTTCTGTAGCACCATCGACACCGCGTCACGCAGCGTCTCAAGATCGTACTCCCGCACATCCCTGCCGCCGACCTTTACCGAACCGGAAAGGACATCATAAAGACGCGGAATCATCTGCACAAGCGTCGACTTCGAGCTTCCGGTGCCGCCGATCACGCCGATTGTCTCGCCCGCGTGAATGTCGAGATTGATGTCGCGCAGAACACATTTATCAGCATCGCCACTATAGGAAAAATTCACATGCTCGAACTGAATCGCGCCGTCCTTCACTTCACAGACCGGATTCTCCGGATTTGTAAGAGCACTCTTCTCATCGAGCACCTCCACGATACGCTCTCCGGAGGCCCGTGCCATCGTCACCATGATGAACACCATGGAAATCATCATCAATCCCATCAGGATCTGCGTCGTGTAGGTGAAAAGACTCATGAGCTGTCCGGTCGTCATGGAACCGTGCACGACGATCAGCCGCGCTCCAACCCAGGAGACCAGCAGAATACAGGTATAAACTGTGAACTGCATGACAGGCATATTCATAATAACCAGTTTTTCGGCGTTGATGCTGAGATTTTTCAGATTATCCGTCGCGTCACAGAATTTCTTATTCTCATAATCCTCACGTACGAAGGATTTCACGACGCGGATACCGGTCAGGTTTTCCTGCACGCTCGCGTTCAGCCGGTCGTAGCCCTTGAACATTTTGTCAAAAATAGGGAACGAATGCGTCATGATAAAGGCCAGCACACTGACCAGGAAAATAATCGCAACGATATAGATCACCGACAGGTTCGGATTGATGTAAATACACATGGCAAGCGCCGACAGCATCATGATCGGCGAGCGCACCAATGTGCGGACGATCATCTGATATGCGTTCTGCACGTTTGTCACGTCCGTCGTCATGCGCGTGACCAGACCGGCCGTCGAGTAGCGATCAATATTCTGAAAAGCAAAATCCTGAATATTATCGTACATCGCCTTTCTTAAGTTCCGGCCAAAGCCCATGGCCGCCCGTGCGGCATGCCTGCCAGAGAGTACGCCCGCCGCCAGCGCGCACATCGCCGCCACCAGCATCAGCAGCGCCGTCCGAACCACATATCCCATATCTCCTGTGGACACGCCGTTGTCGATGACCCTGGACATCAGAATCGGCAGCATGACCTCCAGAATGACCTCGATCGTCACATAAAACGGCGCCAGCAGCGAGTCTTTTTTATATTCACCAATGTGCGCCATCAGCTTTTTTACCATGGTTCTCCTCCTTCAGCTCACCGCTGCAATACGGTTATTCTATGCAATAATCCGACAATCATGACGCTCCGTTATTTTTCTCTCAGCTTCCGGATCCGCTCGCGCAGTTCCTCCAGATCAATATCCGGAAGCTCAGGCCGCAGCGAGGGATTCCTCCTGCGAAGCTGTTCCGTGCTCTTCTCAAGACTCTGCATAAGCTGCTCCCCGCGTTCACGCAGCTCAGCAAACTCCCGCTCGATTCGCTCTGTGCGCTGCGCTTTCTTTTCCTGCTGCTCCGCACTGCTTTTCCCCATGCGATCCGCGAGCTGCTCCTTTTTTTCCTGAAACTCCGCGCTACTTCTCTCCACGCGCCCCATGATCTGTTCCCGCTTTTTCTGGAGCTGCGCGGCGCTTCTCTCCATCCTGTCCGCCAGTTCTTCCCGCCGTTCCGCAATCGTCTCTTTAGCAGCTGCACCGGTAAACGTCGCTGTCGCCTCGAAAAGACGCTTCTTCTCCTCCAGACGCTGCTCGGCCTCCGCGCGGAGCTGCTCGGCCTGGATCAGCAGGTCGCGCAGATCGAGTGCTTCCTTCAGCGCGCCGCGGAAGTCGTACACGATGAGAACCGTGACTACAAAGGTAAGCACTGAAGACACATCCTCCGAAAGTCCAAGCACAACACGCGCCACCGGCTCATGCACCACATACACCATCAGCAGACTCAAAAACCCCCAGACAATCGTGGACGTTAGACAGATATGCCCCTTATACTGGAAGCGCTGATTGCTGTAATCCCAGTAGCGAACCCTAAAGAGCCGCAGCATCACGACGCCGGTCACATACTCGAGCACCGTGGCCCCCGCCGCCCCGATCAGATACACTAAGATGGGCGTCTCCTGAAACGGCAGCGTTAGCCACAGAATAAGAACGGCGCCGCTTCCATACAGAGGCAACCAGGGTCCCTTTATAAAACCGCGGTTTACGGGCCGATGTTCCTTAAGCGACACATAGGTCGATTCAAAGCACCAGCCGAAAACACAGTAGAAGTAAAACAGCGCAAGCCATTCTGTGAAGTGATAACTGTACATGCGAGTCCTCCAACACACATTGTGGTGCAGCTTAATAAAAGTCCTTCCGATGTCTATGTGTCCTTGCATGCAAACATGCAGTCCACATAGCCGCCGTCCGGGACTTTTATTTTATATTATACGGTTATCTCCGCCTTCACACCGAGCAGTTCCTTATTTTTCTCGAGAATCGGATTCACGATCTCCCGTAGGAAATTTTCCACCTGCAACGGCGCGCGCCCAACATAGCGGGACGGCTCCATGCAGGCTTCCAGCTCCTCGAGGCTCAGGTTGAAGGAGGGATCCGCCGCGATCAGCTCGAGCAGATTATTTTCCTTTCCCTCGGCCTTGACATTCCGCCCTGCCTCCATCGACAACGTGCGGATCTTCTCGTGCAGCTCCTGACGGTCTCCTCCGGCCTTCACCGCGTCCATCATAATATTCTCAGTCGCCATAAAGGGCAGCTCGCTGCGCAGGCGCTTCTCGATTACCTTCGGATAGACGACCAGGCCGTCGACCACATTCAGGCAAAGGTCAAGAATCCCGTCAACCGCAAGAAAGCCTTCGGGAATTGACAGGCGCTTGTTCGCCGAGTCGTCTAGCGTGCGCTCAAACCACTGCGTCGCGGAGGTAATCGCCGGATTCAGTGCGTCGACCATCACGTAACGCGAGAGCGATGCGATACGCTCGCTTCGCATTGGATTCCTCTTATATGCCATCGCGGAAGAACCGATCTGCGACTTCTCAAAGGGTTCTTCCACTTCCTTCAGGTGCTGCAACAGACGGATGTCGTTCGACATCTTGTGCGCGCTCGCCGCGATACCCGCGAGCACGTTCAGCACGCGCGTGTCCGTCTTTCTCGAATAGGTCTGACCGGAGACCGGCACGCATTTTTCAAATCCCATCTTTTCGGCAATCATCGGATCAATGCGGTCGATCTTCTCCTGATCGCCTTCGAACAATTCGAGAAAGCTCGCCTGCGTGCCCGTCGTGCCCTTCGAGCCGAGCAGCTTCATGGAACCAAGCACATAGTCCACATCCTCGAGATCCATGCAGAATTCCTGCAGCCAGAGGGAAGCCCGCTTGCCCACAGTCGTCGGCTGCGCCGGCTGGAAATGCGTGAAAGCAAGCGTCGGCAGGCCCTTGTACTCATCCGCAAATTTCGCGAGCTCCGCGATCACATTAACGAGCTTTTTCTTCACGAGCTTCAGCGCCTCGGTCATGACAATGATATCTGTATTATCCCCAACATAGCAAGATGTCGCGCCAAGATGGATAATTCCCTTTGCCTTCGGGCATTGAACCCCGTAGGCATAGACGTGCGACATGACATCGTGACGCACTTCTTTTTCACGGGCCCGCGCAACATCATAATTGATATCGTCGGCGTGTGCTTTTAACTCCTCGATCTGCTCGTCTGTAATCGGCAATCCCAGCTCCTTCTCCGTCTCGGCCAGCGCAATCCACAGCCTGCGCCAGGTGCGGAACTTCATATCCTGTGAAAAAATATACTGCATCTCCCTGCTCGCGTAGCGCTCGGAGAGCGGGCTTACATAACGGTCTGTGCTCATAAACGTCCTCCTATTTTTCGTAGTCCCCTCTAATATCCTCCGTCGGCGGAGCCATCGGATATTTCCCTGTAAAACAGCCGGCGCAACAGGCGAGCCCCTCGATCATCTCTCCTAAGCGCTCCAGCTTAAGATATGCCAGCGAATCCGCCCCTATGATCGCACGAATTTCCTCAACCGTGCGATTATAGGCGATCAGCTGGTCGCGCGCCGGAATATCTGTCCCAAAATAACAGGGATACAGGAACGGCGGCGCGGCTACGCGCATATGAACCTCCCTCGCTCCGGCGTCACGCAGTATCCGCACAATCCGGTCGCTCGTCGTGCCCCGCACGATCGAATCGTCGATCATGATCACACGCTTCCCGTTGACTGCCTCCCTGAGGGCGCTCAGCTTCACCTGCACGCTCGACTCGCGGCTGCTCTGTTTCGGCTTGATAAAAGTCCTTCCTATATAACTGTTTTTCACAAAAGCGGTACCGTAGGGGATGCCCGACTGCAGGGAATAGCCGAGTGCCGCCGAGTTTCCGGACTCCGGCACGCCCACGACCAGATCGGCGTCAACCGGACTGTCGATGGCGAGATATTTCCCCGCGCGGAGACGGGAAGCGTACACGCTCACCCCATCGATCTGAGAGTCCGTCCGCGCAAAATAGATATACTCAAAAATGCAGCGCGCCATCTTCTCCTTCGGAATACAACGGCTCCTATCCGACTCGATCCCATACTTCGGAGAGATACTGACGATCTCGCCCGGCTCCACATCACGCACAAACTCCGCGCCAATCGTGTGAAGCGCCGCCGTCTCCGATGCCAGAATGTACGTATTATCCCTCTTTCCAATGCAGAGCGGGCGGAAACCATAAGGATCCCGCGCACCGATCAGTTTTCTCGGCGACATAATCACGAGAGAATAGGAGCCCTTCAGCTTATCCATCGCATTGGCGACCGCCTGCTCCACCGACTTCGTCTTCACGCGTTCCCGCGCAATGTGATAGGCGATGACCTCCGAGTCGATCGTCGTCTGGAAGATCGCGCCGCTGTACTCCAGCTCCCGCCGCAGCTGTGGGGCATTGATCAGATTTCCATTGTGCGCCACCGCAAGGGTGCCCTTGATATAATTCAGCACCAACGGCTGCGCGTTCTCCCGCGTACTGCTGCCCGCCGTGGAATAGCGCGTATGTCCCACCGCAATATCGCCGTGCATGCTCTCCAACATCTCGGGCGTAAACACCTCGTTCACCAGCCCCATGCCCTTCTGCGTCACGACTCTTCGCGGCCCGTGCGTGTCCGCCACCGCGATGCCACAACTCTCTTGCCCCCTGTGCTGCAGCGCCAGAAGGCCGTAATAAACGGAGGACGCAACATCTCCTCCGTCAAAATCATAAATGCCAAATACACCACACTCCTCGTGCAGGCCATCCAGAATCTCTTCCTGTTCTGTCAACTTTCCATGCTCCATTCGTTTCTGCCTTCCAAAGTCTGTTGTCATAAACGTCAGGTTCGTTATTCAGTATAACTGCTGACTGCAAAAATTGCAACCGCAACAAAAAAGCCCTGAAACTCAGGGCTTTAAAAGAGCGGGTGATGGGAATCGAACCCACGTATCCAGCTTGGAAGGCTGGTGTTCTACCATTGAACTACACCCGCGCTCAGAACAAAAAACATTCTACTATGCAAATTTTTTCTTGTCAAGCTCTTTTAATAGAAGACATGATCCCCGATGACATAGCCGTTCGCACTGCCGGCGCGCTTAAAGTGCGTCGCCGTGCCGACGGTCGTCTCGCCATTGATAGCCGCCTGCGCCGCCTGCATACAGCTTGCGCTCGGACCTGAGGCCATAATCTGCGCTACCCTGCCGGTCGCTGCGGGGCCGAACTGCCCCGGCTGGGCGATCACCGCCTGAATCGTATTCGGGTAAGCCGCACTGCGAACCCGGTTCATGACGACTGCGCCGATGCCGACCTTGCCTTCATAGGGCTGGCCTCCACCTTCCGCCTGAATCAATGCAGCCAGAAGCGTCACCTCATCCGTCGAAGCTGCGATCGCACCAAGATTCGTCGTCCGCTTTGCCTTCTCTTCGGCAGCCTTGCGGGCGGCTTCCTCCGCCTCGATCTCCTCCATCGTCTTAGCTTCCCCGTACTCACAGGATACCTCGACATACTCCGCGGAGACATAATACACATCTCCATCTGAATACACAATCTCCAGCCAGCCGTCTGTCTCCTCGCCAATCTCGATCTGCTCCCCATAACCGATCAGATCGATGACTTTAGACTCTGTGTTTGCTTCCGCGCGTACCTTCAACGTCTCTACCGTGACGGTTGCAATCTTCGAAACATCTTCTTTGGCCCGCTCCGCTGCATCGGATCCAAATGCGAGATATTCATCCCTTACCCAGCCCGTCACATTGCCGGACTGAATCTTCGTCCAGCCGTCCGCCTGTTCGAGAATCTCTCCCGCATCTCCCTTGAACAATTTTCCGACAGCTTTGGAATCCTCACTTGCCTCTTCGCGAATATTGACGGATTCCTCCACATTCGCCATCACCCGGCCTGCCCACTCGGTGCTCGCGAGCGCTTCATCGATCTCATCCTCAGTCAGATCGCTGACAACGCTCATCCACATATCTTCGCTCTCGCTTCCCAGACCGGTAAAGCCGGTCAGTCCCAACCACATGGCCAGAAACAAAAGTGAAAGCACAGCTTTCTTAAACATCTGAAACCTCCAGAACTATTACAAAAATGTTACATATATTACGGAGATTTTATCAGATGTTTCATATATTGTCAACATTTTCCTTAAAAGTCCCGTCCGGCGGTTATGTGGGCCGCGTTGATCTCTGGTGGCAGGCCTCGTACATCAGGATCGCCGCTGCCACCGACGCGTTCAATGATTCGAGTTTTCCATGCATCGGAATGTGGATCAGGGTATCCGCACAGGCGCTCAAGCCCGCCGTCAGGCCGTTCCCCTCATTTCCGATCAGGAACGCGCAGCCCCGGCGATAATCCGCCTCATCATAGCCGCAGGTTCCGCCAAGATGCGCCGCATAACTGCGAATGCCCCGCTCCTTCAGATCAGACAGAACTTCCTTCAGATCGTCCGCATAGAGAAAGGGCACCCGGTAAACAGAGCCCATGGTCGCGCGAATCGTCTTCGGATTGTAAATATCTACGGAATCATTGCTCAGAATCACGCCGTCCGCCCCGGCGCCCTCCGCGGTTCGGATGATCGTGCCGAGATTGCCCGGATCCTGCAGGTTCTCAAGAATAATAAGAAAGGGATTCGCTTTCCGCGTGAAATCGGTCAGCGTATAAGAGAAACGCTCAATCAGGCACAAGACGCCCTGCGGCGTCTTCGTGTCGCTGACAGCCCGGTACACCCGGTCGTCTAAAATCTCCAGATCTGCGTGTGGAAAAAAAGCCTGTCCCTTTTCCTCGTACAGGCTTTTTGATACATATATTTTCCGGATGCGCTCCGGCGGCGCTTCGAGGAGCATCTTTACACCCTCCGCGAGGAATACGCCCTGCTCCCTTCGCACCGAAGATTTTTTCATGAGCTGCTGCAGGTTTTTCACCTGCGGATTGGCTGTACTGGTAATCATACTGACATATTCTTCGCGACATGGATCATATACTCAGACACGCCCTTGTTCATGCCGAGCGCCTCGTTGATATCGTAATCCTGAAATTTTCCGTTCTGATAGCCAACCACACGGTTTGTCTTCCCGTCGCACAGCAAATCCGCCGCCATCGCGCCCATCATCGTGGCATAGACGCGATCCTTGCAGGTCGGGCTGCCGCCGCGCTGCATGTAACCGAGGATCGTCGCCCGCGTCTCCACACCCGTAGCCGCCTCAATACGCCTCGCCATTGAGGTAGAGTGCCCGATGCCCTCCGCGTTGATGATAATGTGATGCTTCTTCCCGCTCTTACGGCTGGCGACAATGTGATTGATGATGCGCTGCTCATCATAGTCATAGGTCTCCGGGATCAGGATATCCTCCGCGCCGTTCGCGATACCGCACCAAAGCGTAATATAACCCGCGTCGCGCCCCATCACCTCGATAATACTCACACGCTCGTGCGAAGTTGACGTATCGCGCACCTTATCAATCGCCTCCATGGCCGTGTTCACCGCCGTGTCAAAGCCGATCGTATACTCCGTACAGGCAATATCAAGGTCAATCGTCCCCGGGACGCCTACTGTATTAATCCCCTGTGCTGCCAGCTTCTGCGCACCGGCGAAGGAACCGTCCCCGCCGATCACAACCAGACCGTCGATCCCGTTTTTCCGGCAAATCTCAGCACCCTTTTTCTGGCCTTCCTCCGTCCGGAACTCCGCGCAACGCGCCGTAAGCAGAAAGGTTCCGCCCTGATCGATGATCTCGCTGACGGACTCTCTCGTGAGTTCCATAATATCTTCCTCCAGAAGCCCTTGATAGCCCCTGCGGATTCCCTTTACTTTTTTCCCATTCGCAAGCGCCTCGCGCACCACGCCGCGGATTGCCGCGTTCATGCCCGGCGCGTCGCCGCCGCTCGTCAGAACCCCTATTGTATTCACTTCGTTCGCCATATCATTTCCTCCGAAAACAACAGCCTACAGTTCTCAGTCTAATGCATTTACGTCTTATTTTCAACCTACTTTTCGACCAACTTCACGTTTTTTTCGCCAAAGCGGGCATACAGCCGTCCAAGCAGAGCCTCGTCAGCCTTCACATTCCGGCTCGGCGGAAGAAGCTTTTTCTGCCGTTCCTTCCGCACATAAATAACAACGGAGACCTCCCCTTCGCTGTCCATTAACAGGCGGAAAAGCTCCTGCTCCCGCGCGCCATATTCCTCCATGTCCGCAAATTGAACCCACAGCTCCTTTCTGGGTCTTTCAAAGGGCGTAAGCTTCTCGAAAATCAACTTACTGGCCTTATCGAGTTCCGCAGAAACGCGACCGCTCACAAAGACCATGCTGTCCTCGTTCAGCTGCCTGCCGTACTTCTCATAATCCCGCGGAAAGACGATCACCTCCACAGAACCGGCCATATCCTCCACATTGATGAAGGCCATCATCTTGTTATTCTTCGTCGCCTTCACTGTTTTGGATGTGATCATGCCGCCAATCACCACACGCTCACCGTCATGCAGCTTTTCATCCTCATCGTCCTCGGGCGGCAGAAAATCCGTGGAAACATGGCTAATCTTTCGTCGCCACTGCTCCTCACACTCCTCCATCGGATGCCCACTGATATAGAAGCCGAGCACCTCCTTCTCCAGTGAGAGCAGCTCCTCCTTTCCATACTCCGGCACCTGCGGAATCCGAACCTTGAACGATGCTCTGTCCTCCTCCGGGGCGAAGTCAAACAGACTCATCTGCCCCGCAAACTCCGTCTTCCTCTTCCACGCCGCCTCGTCCACGATCCGCTCGTAGACATTCAACATCTGGCGGCGGTTCAACGGAAAACTGTCGAAGGCTCCGGCCTTGATAAAGTTCTCAATCGTACGCTTGTTCAACTCCCTGCCCGTGGTCCGCTCGATGAAATCTTCCAGATCCTGATAAAGGCCATGTTCCTCCCGTTCCCGGATAATCTCCGCGATCACCGGCTTCCCGACGCTCTTGATCGCCGTCAGCCCATAGCGAATCGCCCCGTTCGATACGGAAAATACGCCGACGCTCTCGTTGATATCCGGTGGCAGGATGCGGATACCCATCTGACGGCAGCTCGCAATATACTCCGACACCTTCGTCGAGTTATCAATGACCGAAGTCAGGAGCGCGGCCATATATTCTACCGGATAATAATATTTCAGCCAGGCCGTCTGATAGGAAACCACCGCGTAGGCCGCCGCGTGGGACTTGTTGAAGGCGTACTCCGCAAAATCCATCATCTCGTCATAGATCTTATTGGCGACCGCCTCGGAGATTCCCCTCGCAATACAGCCGGGAACGCCCTCCTCTTCGTTTCCGTAAACAAAGCTCTGGCGCTCCTTCTTCATAACCGCGGCCTTTTTCTTTGACATGGCGCGGCGCACGAGATCAGCCCGCCCCAGCGTATAGCCAGCCAGCTGCTGTACGATCTGCATGACCTGTTCCTGATAAACGATACAGCCATAGGTAGGCTTCAGGATCGGCTCCAGCTCCGGACAGTCATAGGTGACCTGGTCCGGATGATTCTTGCCACGGATATACTGCGGGATGAACTGCATGGGACCCGGGCGGTAGAGGGAAATACCGGCGATCAGATCCTCGAGGCTCTGCGGTTTGAGCTCCTTCATGAAGCTCTTCATCCCCGCACTCTCGAGCTGGAACACGCCGTCGGTCTTTCCCGTCCCGAGAGAGTCCAGCACCTTCTGATCCTGATAATCAATCCGATCAATGTCGATCTTCGTCCCGCTGCTCTTCTCAGCCATCTCCACCGCGTTCTGGATCACGGTCAGCGTCCGCAGACCCAGGAAATCCATCTTCAGAAGCCCCAGCTCCTCCAGCGTCGTCATCGTAAACTGTGTCGTGACCGAGCCGTCCTGCGCTCTGGAGAGCGGCACGTACTCATCCACGGATTTCTGGCTGATCACGACGCCCGCCGCGTGCGTGGAGGCATGCCGCGGCAGACCCTCCAGACGTTTGGACATATCCACAAGCTCCCTCACCTGTTCGTTCGTCTCATAGAGATTTTGCAGCTCCGGGTTCACCTGCAGTGCACGGTCCAGCGTGATATTCAGCTCGCGCGGCACCATCTTCGCGATCGAATCAACAAAGGCATAGGGCATATCCATGACACGGCCCACGTCTTTGAGCACCGCGCGGGCAGCCAGCGTCCCAAAAGTGACAATCTGTGCCACGCGGTCCTTTCCATACTTACGGACAACATAGTCAATGACTTCCTGCCTGCGCTCAAAGCAGAAGTCCACATCAATATCAGGCATCGACACGCGTTCCGGATTCAGAAAGCGCTCAAAGAGCAGCTGATACCTCGCCGGATCGATGTTCGTGATTCCCAGCGAGTAGGAGACGAGACTTCCGGCCGCCGAGCCGCGCCCCGGCCCGACCGCGATGCCGTTGTCCCTCGCAAATTTTATAAAATCCCAGACGATCAGGAAGTAGTCGACATAGCCCATCGTCTGAATGATCGAAAGCTCATAGTCGAGCTGCTCTCGCAGCGTGCCGTCGTCACCCGGATAACGCTCTGCAAATCCCTCCGAGCAGAGTTTATTCAGATATTCCCACGAAGTATAACCGTCCGGCACATCATACTGCGGTAACTTCGTCACACCGAACTCAATCTCTACATTGCAGCGATCCGCAATCTTCTGTGTATTCTCCAGCGCCTGCGGCGCATAGCGGAACAGCTCCGCCATCTCCTGCGGCGATTTCACAAAATACTGCCCGCCCTCGTAGCGCATGCGATCCTCGTCCGACAGACGCTTGCCGGTCTGCAAGCAGAGCAGGATTTCATGCGGCTTCTCATCCTCCGCATAGGTATAATGCACATCGTTCGTCGCCACGAGTTCAATGCCGAGTTCCCGGCTCATCCGCAGGAGCCCCTGATTTACCTGCTTCTGCTCCGGGATGCCGTGATCCTGCAGCTCCAGAAAGAAGTTTCCCTTTCCGAAAATATCCTCATAGCGCTTCGCGGCGGCGCAGGCCTCCTCGTACCGATCCTTCTCTATATAGCGCTGTACCTCACCCGCGAGACAAGCGCTCGTCGCGATGATCCCCTCGTGGTAACGCGCGAGCACCTCACGATCCACGCGCGGCTTGTAATAAAAACCTTCCGTATAGCCGATAGATACAATCTTCATCAGATTCTGATAGCCCTGATTATTTTCTGCCAGCAACACCAGATGATAGTAGCGATCCTCCCCACCGGTCGTCTCCTTGTCAAAGCGGGAATTTGGCGCGACGTAGACCTCACAGCCCAGAATCGGCTTGATACCCTGCGCTTTCGCTTCCTTATAAAAGTCAATCACACCAAACATCGCGCCGTGATCGGTGATCGCCGCGCTGTCCATGCCCAGCTCCTTCACCCGCGCCACATATTCTGTGATCTTGTTCGAGCCGTCCAGCAGACTGTACTCCGTGTGTACGTGAAGATGTGCAAAACCCATCCCTTACCCCCGCTCACTATACATAAAAGGCTCCTGCTAAGCAGGAGCCCCTCTTTGACACTTCCGTCAGCCGTTAATCATGAAGTTCAACAGCTTGTCGATATCCTCTTTCTCATAAGCGACGATCTCAAGCTCCGGAATCTCACCGTTCGAGAAAATATTTGCGAGTGACACGTACTGGGAAAGCTTCGACTTCAGGTTCAGCCTGTCTCCCTCCCCTGTCACGAGTTCTACCTTTCCAGCACAGCTGTCTACCACTTCGAAAAACTTATTGACGTCTTTAATGTTCTGTACTTTCATCTTCTTATTCTCCTTTCTTCTCTTCCTATGGCACACATTATACTCAAAAGCACTGTGGAATGCAAGCTATTTTTTCCAGATACTGTCCTCTGAGAGATCAATGCGCTCTTCTTTCAGAAGATGGCCAACCGCGCGCTTAAACGCGTTTTTGCTCATGGAGAATTTTTCTTTGATGACCTCCGGGGATGTTTTATCAGAAAACGGCATTTCCCCGCCATACTCCTCGAGCACCCGCATGACGCGCTCCGCGTCCTGAGCGCTCTGTAAGTATGCCTTCTCGCGCAGGCTTAAGTCCAGCTTCCCGTCGCTCTTCACACCGGTCACGCGCGCCTCGATCATATCGCCGATCTTCGCCTCTCCGTAGAACTCACGCTTCGGTATCAGACCGGACCAGCGATCGTCTACCGCCACGAAGGCGCCAAAATTTTCACTGATCTGATAGATCGTCCCTTTTACGTGATCATCCTTTCGGTAGGGACTATCAAGCGACAGATAATCATAGACATTCATCGTCGCGCACAGGCGGTCACTTTTGTCTGTATAGAGCGCCACCAGACACTCTTCTCCCGCCTGAACCTTCCGGGTCTGCTGCCGAAACGGCAGGAGCAAATCCTTCGCAAGTCCCCAGTCCAGAAAGGCTCCGATCTTCGTGACCTCCTTCACCTTCAGCCTCACAATCCCGCCCAGCGTAACGAATGGCTCTGTTGTAGTGGCAATCAGACGATCCTGCGAATCTTTGTATAGAAAGACCTCCAGCTCATCGCCGACACGCGCTCCCTCGGGCACCTGCTTTTTCGGAAGAAGTACTTGCTCCTTCGCCTCACCCGGATCCGCTAGATATACGCCAAACTCCACCTCTTTTATAATCTCAAGAGACTGTATTTTCCCTAATTCCATTGCTTATCTCCTATCGAAACTCGATCACGGCATAGGGCTTCCCCTCCGTATCGTCCAATGCTACTGTCGCTCCCCGCTCATCCACCTCGACCTTTGGGCAGATCTGGTCATTCAGCTTTGCTGACTTCCGATATTCCGCCCGCATTTGGCGAATCTGGAAATCTTCCGGCAAATACTCCGCCGCCATCAGCACATACTGGCCATTATTCACATGATGATTTACATCCAGCTGATGCCTGATCACCAAAAATGGTTCCTCCTCTCGCATCCCATCAGGAAGCGCTATATGCCCCTCCTCGTACTCCATGGGCAGCTTCGGATTGATCTCATAAGCTCCGCTCACATCCTCATCCAGCCTGCAGGGACGCGCGCGCTCCGTATTCATGTAGACCCAGTAGGAATCCGCCCATGCCAGCGCCTCTCCATGCTCATCCAGCATACGGAAATTCCTGCTCCCCGTCATCTTTCCGAAAGCGTAGGGCCAGGTCTCGACCCGGATGCGCTCCGCCATCTTCGGATAGCGAGCGATCACGATCTTCCAGGAGCTCAGCACCCACATCCGCTTCCTGCTCTCCAGAAAATGCATCCCGACACCGCGGTCTTCCGAGCGAAAAACGCTGCAATCCTGAAACTGGTTCAGCACAGCGGGCAGCGTCATCTGCCGATACTGATCCGTCTCCGTCATTCTCACTCTGGTTTCATATCCATACATGCAACGTGCCTCCTTATAAGCATTCACGGCCATGCCCATGCGAGTATTATACTTTCTCTTTCGCAAAAAAGCCACCCTTTCTTTTCGACTATCCACATTAGGAGACAGCCGCCGCACTCCTCTTGTCTCTTGTCTCTTTTCCGCAATCCTTGTATAATAAAGTGCGAAGCAGCTATTTCCTGAGGTGACATTCATGAGTAAGAAGCGCAGAAAAAAAAGAAAAACCAGAAGCGACATGGCCACATTTTTCTTCCGTCTGGCACAGGTGACCATGCTCTGTATTTTTATCAGCGTCTGTTTTCTGGTCTACAAGACCGGCTATGTACAGACCGTTATTCAGCTTTATGAGGAGGCCCAGGAGATCACCCGGACCTCCTCCGCGGCAGATTTTCAGGCAGACCAGCAGGGCGAGGTCTACGATGCGGACGGAAATACGATCGCACTGCTGCGCAATGACCGCAACATCATTTATCTCAGCTCGGACGAAATCCCGGATTATGTGAAGGAAGCCTTTGTATGCACCGAGGATAAACGCTTTTATAAACATGGCGGCTTCGACCTGATCGGCATCCTTCGGGCCGTCGGCTCACTGATCACGAGCGGCAGCATTTCCCAAGGCGGCAGCACCATCACACAGCAGCTTGCCAGAAATGTTTATCTGACCCACACGGTAAGCTGGGAGCGCAAGGTGGAAGAGATCTTCATCGCAATCGCGCTCGAAAAGGTCTACACGAAGGATGAGATTCTCGAATTTTACATCAATAATATTTACTTTGGCAACGGTTACTATGGCATTGAGGCCGCAAGCCAGGGTTATTTCAGCAAGAGCATAAGCGAATTGAGTCTTTCCGAGACCGCTTTTCTCTGCGCGATCGTCAACAACCCGACTTACTACGACCCGCTCACAAACAAAGAAAACACGCTGTCCCGGCGCGACCTGATTCTGGAAAGCATGCTGGATAATAAAGCGATCAGCAATGCGGAATATACGGAGGCTGTCGCGGAGACGATCACGCTGGATACGAGTTCCCCCCAGTATACGCGCACCTGGGCGCATACCTATATTTATTATTGCGCAACGCTGGCTCTCATGGAAGTGACCGGCGAGGATTTCGAGACCTGCAATGAGCTGCTCTACACGGGCGGCTATCGGGTCTACACCTCCATCGACATGGAGGCTCAAACATTGCTGCAGGATACCGTGGATGAAACGCTCAAGGATTACAACACGCTGGACACCAACGGTACTTATGCCTTGCAGGCAGCAGCCGTGACGATTGACAATGACACCGGTCTGGTGACAGCAATCGTTGGCGGGCGCTCGCAGGATGATATTTCCGTGGATTACAACCGCGCCTACTTAAGCTTCCGGCAGCCCGGCAGCTCAATCAAACCGCTGATCGTCTACACGCCCGCTCTGGAGCGGGGGTACACGGCCTCAAGTCTGGTCGACGATTCAAAGGAGGAGGATGGCCCCTCCAATTCCGGAAATTCCTACTCCGGCTCTATTACACTGCGCAGCGCCGTGGAGCAATCCAAAAACACTGTCGCTTACAAACTGTTCCGCGAGCTGACCCCGGAAGTAGGGCTTTCCTATCTGCTTGACATGAATTTTTCCTCGATCGAGGAGGAAGATTATACGCTGTCCGCTGCGCTCGGAGGGCTGACGACCGGCGTCAGCGCGCTCGAGATGACCGCCGCCTATGCCACGCTGGCCAACGAGGGCGTCTACCGCTTTCCGACCTGCGTCACGATGATCACCGATATGGACGGAAACATCATCGCCCTGCCGGATCAGGGCGAGCATCAGGTCTACGAATCCGATGCCGCCCACGAGATGACCAACATTCTGGAGGGCATTCTGACGCGCGGCACCGCAAAGGGAAACGCGCTCGAAAACATGCCCTGCGCCGGCAAGACCGGCACGACCAATGACAATCTGGACGGCTGGTTCATCGGCTACACCGCTTACTATACGACCGGCGTCTGGGTCGGCTTCGACTCACCGCGCAGCAACAGCGCGCTGTCAGGAGCCAGCTATCCGCTTTCTATCTGGAACAGCTATATGACAGAACTGCATGAGGGACTGGAGAGTAAAGAGCTGAATGATTAATGCGCTGTCTCACTCACTTTCAGGCAAATCATTATGTGAAATGTGAGTGAGACAGCGCACGCAATTCCTTACCCGCCGTCGTCCGTATCCGCGGTATCTCCCTCTCCGGCGGACGCCTCCCCTGTATCCGTTGTTGTGGCTGCCGCGCCGGACTGCTCATAGATACTGGGCACATAGACGCCGCCTGTGTGAACCGTACAGGTGGCAGATTCCAGATTAGAGCTTATACCATAAGCCGTATCCAGAGTCGTGGCCTCCTCGACCCCCTCCTGCATTTCCGGTAGGAGAACCTTCACCTGAATCACCTGATTCGGGCAGGCCTCCGTCGCCAGGAGTCCTGTATCGGCACAGATATTGACCGCCACATGGACATCGCAGGTCTCCGTCGGTTCCGTTCCTTTCACAAAATACTCATTTATCACAATGCCATCCCGACCGTCACAGTCGCATAGGCCGGCAACCGCCAGCTTGCCCGACTTCGAACAGATCGTACACTGGACGATGCCGTCCGGCATCTCAAAATCCTTATTCTCCAGACCCAGGTGTATCCGGGTCATGATCTTGGCCCAGAGCTTCTTGTGATAGGTCGTCTCTCCGTTGGAACTGCTGAGCTCATGCTTATAGCCATTGTTGTCATACCCGGTCCAGATACCCGCCGTATAATAGGGTGACATGCCGACAAACCACACATCGCGGTTTTCAGAAGTCGTACCGGACTTTCCGGCGACCGTCATACCGCTGACATTCGCCGCACTGGACGTACCGCCTGTTCCGGTGATGACATCTTTCATACAGTCGATCAGCAGCCAGGCATTCTCCTCAGAGATAACCCGCGTGGTTTCTGTTTCATTGTCAAGGATCACATTGCCGTCATTATCTACGACTTTCGTATAAAGACGCGGTTTGATGTATTCCCCGCCATTTGCGATCGCCGCATAGGCTGCCGTCAACTCGAAATTTGACACGCCATTCGTCAGGCCACCGAGAGCCGTCGCCTGTCCGTAGTCATTATTCGATCCCTCAAGCTGAAGACTTGTAAAGCCGAATTTTAACAGATAGTCGATCGCCACCGACGGTGTAACGTCCGTGATCGTCTTGACCGCTACAATATTAATCGATCGGGTAATCGCTTCACGAATTGTCGTCCAGCCGCGGTACTGGGTCGACGAATCCCAGTTGCTGACAAGACGCCCTGTCGTCCCATTCTCCGTGTAGGCGAAGGGGCCGTCATACTGTGTCGTCCCCGGTCCATAGCCGAGCTCCTCAAAAGCCGGCGCATAAGCAGCTACAACCTTAAACGTAGAACCGGGATTTCTGAGAGAATCCGTCGCACGGTTCAGCGTCTTATTTGCCGTCTTCTCCCCGCGTCCGCCGATCATCGCCACGACATCACCGGTGCTTTGATCCATAATGACCATCGACGCCTGCGGCTGAATCACCATATAGCAGCTCTCGTACACGGTGTCGCTGTCCTTGATGCCGAGCGTGGCCACATACTCGTCGATTGCGGCCTGCGCCTCCTCCTCAGAGTCATACAAAGGTTCATAGTCAGAATCGCTCTCCTTAAAGTAGGCGTACAGCATCTCCTGACTGTAATTCGTCGTCATGCCATCCTCTTCCACAACCGTCAGCGCCCACTCGAGCGCCACCTTGGAACCCGATGGGAAATTATCCTCATCCGCAAACTCCTCGTCCAAAATCTCTTGAATATCCGGATCCTGCGTCGTATAGATCTTAAGTCCGCTGCTGTAAAGTGCGTTTGAGGCCTGTTCCTCTGTATAGCCGGCCTTCTCGACCAGATCTTCCTCCACCTGCTCGATCACTGCATCCACAAAATAAGAGTAGACCGTGCTCGTGGACTCCGTCTTCTCATTTGTTTCCTTAATCCGGGAATAGACATCATCCGCAAGAGCCTCCTGATACTCGCTCTCCGTGATATAGCCCTGTTCATACATATTTTTCAGCACGAGAGCACGGCGTTCCTTATTGGCCTCCGGATGGCTGAGCGGATTGTACTCGGTCGGACTCTTTGTAATCGCCGCGAGCACCGCGGCCTCCGAGATCGTGAGCTCGCTGACCGATTTCCCGAAATAGCGGTTCGCAGCGGCCTGTACCCCCAGCGTATTCTGCCCCAGATTGATCGTGTTCAGATAACTTTCGAGAATCTCGTCCTTGGTCATGATCTGTTCCAGCTGCACAGCGAGATACTGCTCCTGAAGTTTTCGCTCTATCTTGTCGAGCATCGTATCCTCTGACATAAAGTCGAACACGTTATTCTTCAGAAGCTGCTGCGTGATCGTGCTCGCTCCCTGTGTAGTCTTAAAGCCACTGGCAACATAGGTAACCCCCGCACGAATGATGCCTTGAATATCAATGCCGTTGTGCTCATAGAATCGTTCGTCCTCGATCGCAACAAACGCATATTGCACATGCTCCGGAATATTTTCGATCTTCACATAAGTACGGTTTGTACCTGCCGCTACCAGCTCTGCAATTTTATTTCCCTCCGCATCGTAGACGACAGATTTGTATCCTCGCGGAATCACACTCGCGCTCGTAATATCCGGCGCGTTTTCCATAACGCCCCGAATAATGCCGACGCCTGCGCACACGCCCGCAACGCCAAGACAGATAACAAGCACCAACATCGTTTTCAGAAATACAACGCCCAGCTTTTTTCCCATCCGGGTGCGTTTGGAGCGCAGCGCAGATTTCTTTTTCGAGGTGCCTTTTTTACTGTAATTCATCGTTAAACCTCCTCTGTTTCCTTCGTGCAACAGATCATTTTAACACCTCAATCGCCCTCTGTAACTGGTTGTCTTCTTCACTCTCCGCATCCGCCTCCAGAACAATATCCGGGGTGATCCCCACCTCATGAATATTATTGCCGGATGGCGTATAGTATCTCGAAACCGTAATCTTAATCGCGGAACCGTCGCTGAGCAGGATCAGGCTCTGCACAATTCCCTTGCCGTAAGTCTGCGTCCCAATCAATGTTCCCACACCGTAATCCTGAATCGCACCCGCAAAAATCTCCGAAGCGCTCGCGGTATTTCCATTTACAAGGATGACCATCTCGCCGTCAAAATAGTTCTCGGCGTCAGAGTACTCTTCTTCCCGGTTCCCATATTTATCCTCCGTATAGACGATCAACCCCTCCGGAAGCAGGGAATCCAGAATCGTGCAGGTCACATCGACCAACCCGCCCCCGTTATCTCTGAGGTCAATGATCAGGCTCTCCATTCCCTGAGACGCAAGATCCTCCAGCGCGCTCGCAAATTGCTCATCCGTCACATCATCAAACTCCGTAATCGCAATGTAACCGATGGAATCCTCCAGCATTTCATACTCGACGGTTGGAACCTCAATACTCGCACGGGTGATCGTCATCTCAATCACCTCGCTTCCGCGAACGATACTGATATTTACGTCCGTGCCTTCCTCGCCCTTCAGGTCGACAACGACAAGGCTCAGGTCAACACCCGTGACCTCCTCGCCCTCCACCATATAGAGGATATCATCCGCCTGCAATCCGGCCGCCTCCGCGGGAGAACCCTCAAAGGTACTCACCACTGTGATAAGGCCTGTACTGTAATCCTGCTGCAGCGTGGCTCCGATCCCACTGTAGCTTCCGCTCGAACTCTCCAGAAAGCTCGCGTACTCCTCCGCCGTATAATAGCAGGTGTAAGGATCTCCAAGGCCATCCATCATGCCCTTGTAAATGCTTTCCTCCACATCCTCCTCATCATAGTCAAACAGATAGTAATTATCAATGTAGCTCTGCAACTCCGCCATCTTTTCCTCCAGCTGGCTCTCCGACAAACCAGAGGATGACGAGCCGGAGTTCAAGCCTGCAAGGCCAAGCCTGATGAGAAGGGACGAAGCCCCACAACCGCCCAAAACCATCACCATGACGCACAAAAGGGCTCCGCATATCAGCCCTTTTCCGAAGGAATGATTTCCCCGATTTTTTTTCATATACAGATTCTCCTCTTTTCTTCCTTCCATTCTATGATGTTGGAATTCAAAGTAACCTCCATAGATACCTTGGATTTCTGCACAGCATAAGTTCGATCACGAAAATCAAAGATTTTCTATCTCACTTATACGCGCTACGTGCTCTCGAAATCCCAAAACATTCGGAATCCGCTCATTTTCCTACGGAAAATGGCTACTTCCTCATGTTTTGCGGGTTCCAAGGGCATGAATACGAATGTAAACATTCGATTCATGTCTTTGGAACCCTGGTATCAATTCACATACCCTGTCGGATCCACATAGCTCCCATTTACAATCACGCCGAAATGCAGATGCGGCCCGGTGGAATAGCCGGTCGAACCTACCGCCGCAATCGTCTGCCCCTGCGTGACGATATCCCCCTCCGACACATATAATGCCGAAGCATGCATGTAGACGGTAGAAATCCCGTTTCCATGGGAAATCACCACATAATTCCCGGCGGAACTGCTGTAGGTGGCTGTCGTCACTCTTCCGGACGCAGAAGCCACAATCGCCGCTCCACTGGACGCACCAATGTCAATGCCCTTGTGATAGGTGGATGCCCCGGCAACCGGTGCTGTCCGATAGCCAAAACTACTCGTGATCCGATGGCTCGACGGACAAGGCCACAGAAAGCCGGTGCTGCTGCCGCCGTCACCATCATCTGCCGATGCCTTCGCGGCCGCGGCCGCCGCGATTTGCTGCTCGACCTGATCCAGCAGCGCCTCCTGCTCCTCCAGCTGATCCTCGTAATCGCTCTGCTCTCCCGAGGCCGCATTGATCTGCGCCTGATATGACGCAATCTCCTGTGATTTCGCCTCAATCGCCGTATTTACAGCTTCCTGCTGCGACTCTGTCTCAGCCAGAAGCTCCTCAAGCTCAGCTTTTTCCTCCTCGAGCGCAGCCTTCTGCTCCTCAATCTTCGCAAGCGTCTCCTGAAGCTCCTGCATCATGCTTCTGTCATACTCAGCCATCTGAGAGGAGTACTCCGCACGGTTCAGCAGATCGGCGACATCCTCAGACTCCAAAAGAAGCTCCAAAAACGACTCTGTGCCGTTTTCGTACATATACTGGATGCGTTTCTTCATCATCGCGTACTGCTCTTCGGCTTCTTCCTCCGTCTGTGCCAGTTCTTCCTCGCTGCTCTCGATCTCCTCCTCCTTCTGGATAATGGATTCCTCGAGCTCTGTGATCTGTTCGGAAAGGGCATTCAGCTCTTTATCCAGCTGATTGATGTAAGTCTGCAGACTGCTTTTGCTCGACTGCAGCGCGCTGATCTTCTCCTCCACCGTGCTGATGTCCGATTTGATAGAATCAATCGCATTCAGAGTGTTCTGGCGCTGCTCTTCCAGCTTGCGGGTGTAGGCGTCATCTTCGTCATCCTCATCCTCGTCGTCGCTGTCTTCCTCGTCTTCCTCATCCTCTTCGTCATCGCCGCTGTCATCCGTCTCGTCTGAGGTCTCCCCCGCCTCATCAGCGGTGGCCTGCACGGCCAGCCTCCAGACATCGCTCCTTCCGGCCAGAGCGACGATTAATATAAGAGACAGAAGCGCAGCCAATGCGCGCAGCTTCCTGCCCATCTTTTAAACCTTCAGGTGGCGCTGGCTCGTGAAAACGCTTCCAAAGAAGCCGATGCCCACGCCGAGGATCAGGCCGACCGGGAGAAGAACCCGGAACAGCTCATTTGCAGAAATAAAACTCATCACGCTGGTCAGCATATTGAATTCCGCTGCCACATACGCGATGATACGATTATACAGATAATACAGGATGCCGAGCGGAAGCGCCGACCCGAACAACCCTATAATAATTCCCTCTATCAGGAAGGGCATCTTGATAAATGAATTTTTCGCCCCGATCAGACGCATAATCGCTATCTCCTCCCGGCGGACCGAGATGCCGGTCGCTACCGTATTACTGATCAGGAAGGTGGAAACCGCCAGCAGTAATACGATAATCGCTACAGATACATAACTGACCAGCCGATTGAAACCCGTCAGAATGTCCGCCACCTGATCCGAACGGTTCACCTTGCGCACGCTCTCGAGCGACTCAATGTATTCCACCAAATCATCCTGCAGAGCCACATCCTTCATGTAAATTTCGAGGTTCGCGCTGTTTGCCAGAGGATTGTCGTCCACAAAAGCCTCCGCCAGCTCCTCATTTCCCTCAAAATAGATCTCCTGATAACTCTCCCAGGCCTCCTCCGCGGAAACGTAAACGACCTCGGCTACTCCTTCGCGTTTCGTCAGATCCTCGCCAATCGAGAGAATCTCTTCCTCCGTCATCCCCTCATCAAACAGAACTGTTACGGCGACGCCTTCCTCCGCTTCCTTCACAAAGTACTGAAAATTCTGCACAATGCAGAAAAAAAGGCCGAACATAAAAATACATGCAGCCATCGTCGCCATGGATGCAAGCGAAAAAAGTTTATTTCTCCATATGTTTTTTAAGCCCTGCCCAAAGCAGTATCCGATTGTACTGAGCCTCATCCGATATACCCGCTTTCCTTCTCATCTCCTGTGATAACCCCCTTCTGTACGCGGATTACCCTCTTTTTCAATGTGTTCACTATCGCCTGATCATGAGTGACGACCAGAACCGTCGTCCCGCGGGCATTGATCTCCTCCAAAAGCTTCATGATCTCTCTGGATGTCTTTGGGTCAAGGTTACCGGTCGGCTCATCCGCGAGGAGAATATCCGGACTGTTCACCAGCGCTCTGGCCAGCGCCACTCTCTGCTGCTCTCCGCCGGAGAGCTGCCTCGGATAAGAGCGGTATTTTTCCGCCAGGCCGACGAGAGAGAGCATCGCGGGAACGTTCTTTTTAATCTCCCGGGAGGGAGTCGCAACCACGCGCTGCGCGAAGGCAACATTCTCATAGACATTGCGGTCTTTCAGTAAACGGAAATCCTGAAACACGCAGCCAACCTTGCGGCGGTACTTCGGGATCGCTCTTTTTTTCAGACGATTCAGCAGAACACCGTTCACGCGAATCGTTCCCTCCGTGGGTTCAAGCTCCTTCAGGAGAAGCTTGATCAGCGTAGATTTTCCGGAGCCGCTGTCGCCGACCACAAATACAAATTCTCCTCTCTCAATATGTAAACTTATCCCATTGATGGCTCCAACCCCATTGGGATAAGATTTTACTACGTTTTCCAGTACGATCATGGAAAAGCCTCCTAAAATCAGTAATCTAACGTCTCCATATATCTCATGTATTTCACGACCATCAACGCGATCTTGAACGTGATAGCATCCTCGAACACACGGATATCCAGCCCGGTGGCCTTCTGGAGCTTATCCAGCCGGTACACAAGCGTATTCCTGTGAATGAAGAGCTGCCTTGAGGTCTCCGACACATTCAGGCTGTTCTCGAAGAATTTATTGATCGTCGTCAGCGTCTCCTCGTCAAAATCATCCGGCGACTTTCCCTCAAAGGTCTCCTTGATAAACATCTTGCAAAGCGGAATCGGAAGCTGGTAGATCAATCGTCCGATGCCCAGAGAACTATAGGATACAATATCACGCTCCTCGAAGAAGATCTTGCCGACGTCAAGCGCCATCTTCGCTTCCTTATAAGAGCGGGACACCTCTTTGATCTCGCTCACAATCGTTCCAAGAGCCACACGGATCTCCTCGCCGTCCGTCGACGCCGCATCTTTCATCTCCTGCGCCGCAAGGAACATCTCCTCATAGCCCTCTCCGGAAGCCAGCTCACGAACCACGATCACGTTCTTCTCATCAACCGCCGTGACAAAGTCGTGGGACTTACTCCCGTATAGGTTTCTCATATTTTCCAGAGCGACATTTACCTTCTCACGGCTACACTCGATCACAAACACCATGCGCCGCGCCTCCGCCGCAATATGCAGCTTCTTGGCACGATTGTAAATGTCCACCAGCAACAGGTTATCCAGAAGCAGATTTTTGATAAAATTATCTTTGTCAAAACGCTCCTTGTACGCAATCAGCAGGCCGGAGAGCTGGAACGACGCCATCTTTCCCACCATGTAGACATCATCGCTGCCGCCCTTTGCCAGCAGTATATATTCCAACTGATTTTCATCAAAAACCTTGAAAAACTGATATCCGTGGATCACCTGACTGTCCGCCGGCGACGCGGTGAAAGACTCCGCCTCTGCCCCCATATTCTCCGGCAGCTCCTCCGTGGAGGCCAGTATCTGCCCATCTATATCCAATACGCACAGATCAATCCGCGTAATTCCCTTCAGGCCGTCAATCGTATTTTGGATAATCTGGTTTGAAATCATGGTATTTCCCTCCCCTTATATATAAGTATAGTAAACGATCCGACACCGTTTACCCTCGCTCGTGAATCCATCTCGCTGAATTCCTACGTTATATATTAAAGCAAAACTTCCAAAAAGGAAAGAACTATTTTTATTTTATGCATGCCCCGCCGCTCCGCTTCATATAGTATAACCAAAGCATCATCAACAATAGGAGCCTGCCATGAGCGCCAAAACCAAAATCTGGGTGTTCCACATGAAAGAGCTGATCTACACTGTAGTCTTCGTCGTGCTGGGCATTCTCTTTCTTCTGCTCCTGATCTTTATGTTTTCATCAGGCCAAAAGGACACGAACACGGAACCGACTGCCGAATCCGGCGGGCGTTACACTGCCGGAGTCTATACTTCTTCGCTCACACTGGGTGGAAACACAGTGGAAATCGCTGTCACGGTGGACGAAGATTATATCTCCTCCATCAGCTTCCGACAGATCGATGAGACCGTCGCCGCCATGTATCCGCTCATGGAACCCGCGCTGGAATCTCTGGCCTCCCAGATCTGTGAAACGCAGTCTCTGGAAAATATCACCTGCTCCGAAGACAGCCAATACACCTCGCTCCTGCTCATGAGCGCCATAGAGGCCGCTCTGGAAAAAGCGAGGAACTAAAAGCCTGCCGGGATCGCTCCCCCGGCAGCCCTCACTGTCTGAGATAAACGCCCTGCGACTCGATCCAGTCGTCCAATTCTGTCAAGCAGTCCTCATTCCAAGTCGGGCTCAGCTCCTTCTGCTTCTGCGCCCCGGATTTCTCCTCACAAACTGCCTCCTGCTCCCTTTTCTTTTCTTCCTGTGCCATAACGTTTCCCTCCACTCGCCGGTTTGTAACTCTTCAGAACAGCAGGCCACAGACCGCCTTCTTCGAAGGCTATATGCCGCTTACGCGTCATATGTCTGAGGCTTGATGGGCGTTCCGCCCATCCCGAAATGAAAATACAGCCTTTAGCAGGTAAACCTGCACAGTCTGTTTTTTCATTTCGATGCTGTTCTGAACTGTTACTCAATTTTCCAAAAAGCCACCCCCAAAAGCTCTCAGCTTTGAGAGTGGCCTCCATTTCCTGCGCATATCAGAACTGTCCCAATAAAAATGAAGAAGTCCGCCAAATTAAATACAAGTCGATTCAGGCATTTAAACGGAGTATGGAAGCGAATATAATCCACCACATAACCCCGACGGCAACGGTCATACAGATTGGAAAGTGCCCCGCCTGTCAGGAACGCAGCCCCCACCGTTCGGACAAGCTGACCCGGCATTGTCAGCAGACGGATAAACATTCCGACATCGCAGGCCGTCACGAGAGCGGTACCCTGCACGATCTCCGTCATATGGCCGACCCACCTGCTGCCTGCCAATCCGTAATTGTGCAAACGTTCAATATCCGCGAATCCGCCCGACAGCGGATATTCCCCACCGCCCTCCGAAAGCTCTTCGATCTCACGCTTCACCGCCTGATCAGCCTGAAACAGGGCAAGCGCCATACCCGCAAAAAATATTTTTTTCATGATTAACCCTGCATCTCCAGCGCCGGCACGCCGCGCAGCGTGATCAGCGGTCCGCCCCGGTGCTCGATATAATCGCCCGTAATCGTCACTTGACCGATATTATCATCCTTCGGGATCTCATACATAATATCCAACATGAATTCCTCGATAATCGCGCGCAATGCCCTGGCGCCCGTGTCCTTCTCCATCGCTTTCCTCGCGATGGCGCTCAGCGCATCGTCCGTGAACTCCAGCTTTACCTCGTCCAGCGCCAGCAGCTTCTGATACTGCTTCAGTATCGCGTTCTTTGGCTCCTTCAGGATACGTACCATCATCTCCTCGTTCAGCGCGTCGAGTGTAAAGACAATCGGCAACCGCCCGATAAATTCCGGAATCATCCCGAAATTTCTGAGATCCTCGACCGTCACGCGGCTGATGAGGTTCTTTTCCTTATCATATTTATCCTTCAGATCCGCACGAAAGCCGATCGACGACTGTTCGTTCAGCCGTTCCTTGATGATATCCTCCAAATCCGGGAACGCTCCGCCGCAGATGAACAGAATATTCTTTGTATTGATCGTCTCGAGCGGCACCATCGCGTTCTTGCTGTTCGCGCCGACCGGAACCTCGACCTCTGCCCCCTCGAGCAGCTTCAGAAGTCCCTGCTGTACCGACTCGCCGCTGACATCGCGCTGGGTCGTGTTTTTCTTTTTTGCCAGTTTATCGATCTCATCGATAAAGACGATCCCCTGCTCCGCCTTCTCCACATCGTTGTCCGCCGCGGCCAGAAGCTTCGAGAGCACACTCTCGATATCATCTCCTATATATCCAGCCTCCGTCAGAGAGGTGGCATCCGCGATTGCGAGCGGCACATCCAGAAGCCGGGCCAGAGTCTTCACAAGATAGGTCTTGCCGCAGCCCGTCGGCCCGATCATCAACATATTGGACTTCTCGATCTCGATACCATCCGCATCCGCACCGGCAGCCACACGCTTATAGTGATTGTATACCGCTACGGAGATCACCTTTTTGGCCTTCTCCTGTCCCACAACATACTCGTCCAGACTCGCCTTGATCCGATGTGGCGCGGGAATGGAACGAATATCCAGCTTCTTTTCCTGCTTCAGCTGTTCATTCTGCTCCGGCGCCTTCTTTTTCACACGCTGGCGGTGTGGGATCATATTCTGCAGATCGGACAGATTAATCATGCTGATATTCGGCATCTTTGAAAAATCGATCTTGCTATAGTCCACGTTCCCATTATTCATCGTGTCCATAGCCTTCTGCATACACTCCGCGCAGATATGGATGTCCTTCGTCAGGTGGATCATCTTCCCTGTTTTACTCGCGGGACGGTGGCACATAAAGCAGACATCCTCATACTCGTCCTCCTGCTTCTGTTGGTCAGCCTGATCCTTCAGTTCCGTATCTTTATCTTCAAAATCCATGGGAGTCTCCTTTTTCCATCATTATACCGTACAGGAGGCCTTAAGGGCAAGCAAAACTATTGGGCAGCATTGACCTCCTCCGCCGTACACAGCGTCACCTGCAACGTCTCTTCTGTGTAGGACGAATTTTCCATCCGCTGTACAATTACCTCAACAGTCTCGCCCGCCGCATAGTAGGTGAGCTGTTCCTTCAGCTCGCTGTAACTTGAGACTGTCACTCCGCCCAGCTTCGTGATAATATCGCCCTCTTCCATACCTGCGGCATCCGCACCCAGTCCTTCAATCACCGTGCGTACATAAATGCCGGTCGGCATATTGTAGCTCTCAGACACGTCGGAAGTCACGTCAACCAGATCTGAGATCCCCAGATACCCCTGTTCGCTTTCATCAACCTTATCCCGTATCTCAATGTCCATCAGCTCGTTGATAATTTCCTCTATATCGGAGATCGGGATCGCGTAACCCATGCCCTCCACATCCTCCGAGACAAACTTCGCGGAGTTAATACCGACCAGTTCCCCTTTCGAATTCAGCAGTGCGCCGCCGCTGTTTCCGGGATTAATCGCCGCGTCGGTCTGAATCAGCTTGCTCGTGATCGTCTGTCCGTCAGACTCCAGAGTCACCTCGCGGTTCAGCGCGCTGACAATACCGGAGGTCACTGACAGGCCGTAGCCGTAGGCGTTCCCGATCGCCACAACCGGCTCGCCAACCTTCAGGGTAGAAGAGTCTCCAATCGTCGCAATCTTGACCGTGGACAGCGTTTCCTCCGGTATGTCGCTCAGATCCACCTCGATCACCGCCAGATCCTTATTCGTATCTGTCCCTTTCACCTGCGCCGAAAAAACATTACTCTCATCCGCGTCATCGCCGTCGGAATTAAAATAGACGCTGATCTCGTCAGCCCCTGAAATGACATGGTTGTTCGTCACAATCAGAAGCTCCTTATCATTTTGCCCAATGATGATGCCGGAACCGCTGGAAGAACTCTGCTGCGAATAGCTTCCGAACATTGTCCGAAATTCGGTCGTGCTCACATTCGTGATTGAGACGACCGACGACATACAATTCTCTACGATCCCCGACACATCATAGACATCCGAGCCGACAGAGCCCGTGGTCGTACTCGCCACTGCGCTTTCACTCGTCTCAGCTTCCGTCCCGATTTCAGCCAATTCCGTGTCTGTGCCGATCTGCGCGCTCACCGCATCGCCAAAATACTGATGTCCCAGATAATTTACGCCCATAAACGACGCGCTCGCAACACCCCCAAACAGAACGGCCAACACCAGACACTTCGCAACCGTCCTTCCGAATCCCCCTTTTTTCTTTTTCTTCTTCGGCTGATTCATTGCGTCAGAAGAATTGTAATGCGTATAACTGCTCCCTGTGTCATAGTAATTTCTGCCAGTTGTGCTGCTGTTATTATTCAAATCGTCATACATGGCTGTTTCTCCTTCCGTCATGCTATATCTCCAATATATAAAGAAAGTCGACTGCTTTGCGGCATATATACGGCGCAGAAACAAACGGCTATAATCCTCTACTATCAGTTATAGCAACGAAATGTGTTCGAATTGTGATTTTGCGATTAATACTTTAAAAAAATTGAAAAGTGGTGTATACTGACCTCAGATTATTTCACAGAAAGGATTTTACTACTTATGAAGAAAGAAACTCTGCTCGTCTTCGTGGCGGCTCTCATCGCAAGCTTCTCGCTTGTCGCCTGCGGCGGCTCCTCAGAGACAGAGGAAACGGCTGCGCCGAGCGCGACCGATATTTCGGCGGAAGAAGAATCTGCGGAGGATGAGGAAGAAGAAGTCGCCGAGGAGGAAGAAGAAACCCGCGAGGGATATTATCGCAGCGAGTTGACCAATGAATGGATCGACGAAAGTCTTCAGAGTCAGCGTCCGGTCGCCATCATGGTCGACAATGAGAAGACTGCCCTCTACCACTACGGCCTGACGCAGGCGGACATCGTCTACGAGATGATGAACAGCACCGCAAACGGTGAAATCACCCGTTTCATGGCTATCGTGAAGGACTATGCGAGCATCACACAGTTCGGCAGCATCCGTAGTGTACGTCCGACCAACTTCATGATCGCGCCGGAGTACAATGCCGTCGTCATTCATGACGGAGGCCCTTACTACATAGACGCTTTCCTTGAAAATGACTGGGTAGACCACTTAAGCGGCGGCTTCTCCCGTATTGACAACGGAAAATCAAGAGAGTTCACCGAATATGTGACGACCGGCGAGATCGAGAGCCGTATGGAGTCCGCAGGCATCGACGTCGATTACAATGAATATTATCAGGGAGCACACTGGCAGTTTGCGAGCGAGTCCAACCCGGTTGACCTCGGCGAGGCTTCCGATTCTCTTGACTGCGTGCTCGTCGACCTGCCCTTCGACCATAACGGTTCACAGCTCGACTACGACGAGGAGAGCGGCACCTATCTCTACTCCGAATACGGCATGGCCCATATTGATCTGGCAAATGACAGCAAACAGCTTGCTTTCACGAACGTCATCGTTCAGTGTGCGACACACACACAGTATGACAGCAACGGCTACATGCAGTTCAATCTCATCAACGAGTCCGGCGAGGGCTACTACATCACCGGCGGCAAGGCAATCCCGGTTACCTGGTCCAAAGGCCACGATATGGAGCCGACCAGGTTCTATGACGCTGACGGCAACGAGATCACGCTGAACACCGGCAAGACTTACATCGCTCTCGTGTCCACCACCAGATGGGACGAGCTGGTGCTCGAATAAGAAAGAAAAGCATTTCAAAAGGCTCCCCGCGGGGAGCCTTTTCTCATTCCAATGTTTTCACTTCCATTACACTCTTGTAGGACGGGCGGATGATCTTGTTCATTCCCACGATCTCCTCAAGCCGATGAGCGCTCCACCCTACGATTCGCGCGATCGCGAAAATCGGCGTGTAAAGCTCCTGCGGTATACCGAGCATATCATAGACAAAACCGCTATAAAAATCGACGTTCGGGCTGACTCCTTTGTAAATACGTCGTTTTCGGGCTATCAGCTCCGGCGCAAGCGATTCAATGTTGCTGTAGAGCGTCATATCCTCCTCCCGCCCCTTTGCCGCTGCCAGCTTTTCCACAAAGCCTTTGAAAATCCGCTCTCTCGGGTCAGACAGCGAGTACACTGCATGCCCCATCCCATAAATTAATCCCTTTCCATCAAAGGCCTCTCCCGCCAAAATTTTACTGAGATAATTGCCAACCTCGTCCCGGTCTGAATAGTCGCTCACATGGGTGCGGATATCGTCCATCATTTCCATGACCTTGATGTTCGCGCCTCCGTGCTTTGGTCCCTTCAGGGAAGACATGGCCGCCGCGATCGCAGAGTAGGTGTCCGAACCGGAGGAGGTGACAACTCTGGTCGTAAAGGTGGAATTGTTTCCGCCGCCATGCTCCATATGAAGAATCAACGCCACATCCAGCACCTTCGCCTCGAGATACGTATATTTCTTATCCGGCCGCAGCATCAGCAGCAAATTCTCCGCCGTGGACAGCTTCGGATCCGGCCTGTGTATATACATGCTTCTGTCCCGGTCATAGTGATTGTATGCGTGATAGCCATAGACCGCCAGCATCGGGAAAACACTGACCAGATTCAGGCACTGGCAGATTACGTCGTCCAGACTGTTTGAATCCAGATTTTCATCATAAGACGCCAGCGTCAGGATGCTCCGTGTCATGGAGTTCATGATGTCCTTGCTAGATGCCTTCATAATCACATCCCGCGTGAAATTAGTCGGGAGCTCCCGTCCACTTGCAAGTGTATCGAAAAGCTCTTTCTCCTCCTCCAATGTCGGCAGGTCGCCGAACATCAAAAGATAGGCGATCCGTTCAAAGCCAAAATGCCCTTCCGGTATCCTCTGAATCAAATCTCGCACATCGTAGCCGCGATACCAGAGCCTGCCCTCGCAGGGAACCTTTTTCCCATCCTCCATTTTAAAGGAATCGATTCTGGAAATATTGGTGAGGCCGGTCAGTACGCCGTTTCCATTCACGTCGCGCAAGCCCCTGTTCACCCCATACTCCTGAAACAAATGATCCGAAATCGTGTCATTTTTCACGCAGAGCGACTGATACTTCTGCGCAGTGTCTCTCCATTTTTCATAATAGCCCAATGATACATCTCCTTTTCTTTTCGATTTGTCCTATTCAGCAGTTCCTCCTGTGTCCGTAATTTCTTCTGTAACCTCTGTCTCTGTTGTCTCCACAGCTTCCGTAGTTTCCGCAGACTCTGTCTCTTCCTCCGCCTGCACATTGTCCTCCGTCTCACCGGAGGTATCCACTTCCGTAGCCGCCGGCTCTGTCCCCGGCAGATAATAACAGATCACCGGCGTACCCTTCTCCACATAACTGTAGAGTTCCTGTGCCTTCGCGTAGGGTAGATTGATGCAGCCGTGCGAACCGTTCGTCTTGTAAATATCTCCGCCGAAGGTCGACCGCCAGGTCGCGTCGTGCAGTCCGATATTTCCATTAAATGGCATCCAGTAGGAAACCGGTGTCGAGTAAGTCTCGCCCACCAGTGTGGCGTCGCGCTGCTTGTAGGTGATGCTGTACACACCGACCGGCGTGTCATAGCCTTTCGCAGAATTCCCCGAAACAAAATCCGATTCCATGACAAGCACACCATCCTCATAGTAGAACAGGTGCTGCGCGGTCAGGTTGACCTCTATATATGTATCCCCATAGTCCGGCGTATCATAGGAGGCCGCCGTCTGATAGTAGACCGGTGTGCGCTCACCGCTCTCCCCGTTCTCAATCATCTCGGCCAGCTCCTCTGCCTCCTGCACGTAGTTCATCCACCAGCCATAGTCGCCGGAGCTGATCGTGATCTCCGTCCCATAACTGGTTCTGAACGTACGAGAGCGGAAGATCGTATCGTACTTCTTGCGAAGCGTGGCGACAAACTCCTCCACCTGCTCTGTGTCCAAGGTCGCTTCGAGGTCTTCGACACTGAGCCAGCTGCAAATCGTCTCGCCGTCAAGCACCTCCACATTGTCCCCGAAGGTGTAGGTAATCGTAATATTCTCATAAGTTTTCAGTTTCGTGAGAAGACTCTGCAGCTCTTCATCATCAGCGCAGATTTCCGGCGTCTCATAGCAGCCCTCCGCATCCAGATCCACTTCTTCCTCGAGCCCCGCAACAGCCGCACGGACAGCCGCGAGCGTGCGCGTGAGATTCAGTGTATTTCCTTGCGTCTCCTCCACAATCGAGTACCCACTGCCCGAAACATACTCTGAAACGTACGCATCCGTCGGTTCAACCGCAAAGTCACTGTCAAAGCCATGCAGTGCTTGAACCGCTTCCTCCAGTGCCTCCTCATCCCAGACGATCATGTCCTCCAGCTCATACTCCTGTTCCTGCCTGAGAAACCAGAGCCATGCATTTTGCCCCTCAAGTATCTCCTGAAGCGGCTCCGTAGAAGCATAAGAGAGCCCAATATCCGTACCCGGAATTTCATCTTCCAGCGTAGTCCCGTCGCTCTTCCGCTCCAGAACCCGCAGCGTATAGCTCTCGATCCGCTCTTCCAGCTCTGCGATTGTCATGCCTGACACATCGACCTGATCGATGACCGTTCCTCTCGCGAAGCGGTTCTGATAGTAAATCATCCCGCCACAGTATACCGCCAACAGCAGCGCTGCCAGGGCACCACAGACAAGCGGGATCAGCGGAAAGTTTTTTTTCTCCTCGGTCTGTTTTTCCATCTCTCCTCCAGTCCTTCCGTTCTCCGTGCTGTCTTTCAGTATACCGTTTTTTTCAGGTAAAAACAACCGGGGTCTTCCCCCGATTGTTTCATATTTTACCTGAGCTTCGTAAATTTAACATAAATTCCCCATTGCAATTACTTCTCTTCTCTCACAATCTGGATGTGCACATCCTGAAGCTGCCGCGGCTCGACCTCGGCCGGCGCGCCCATCATGACATCCTGCGCATTCTTATTCATCGGGAACGGAATGATCTCGCGAATGCTCTCCTCACCGGCGATCAGCATGACCATACGGTCGACTCCCGGGGCGATACCCGCATGGGGCGGCGCACCGTAGCAAAATGCATTGTACATAGCCGGGAATTTTGCCTTCACATCCTCCTCGCCAAGGCCTACGATCTGGAAGGCTTTCACCATGATCTCCGGGTCGTGGTTCCGGACCGCGCCGGATGAGAGCTCCACGCCGTTGCAGACAAGGTCATACTGCCAGGCCAGAATTTCCAGCGGATCCTGCTCCTCCAGAGCCTTCAGTCCGCCCTGCGGCATCGAGAAGGGATTATGGCAGAATTCCAGCTCGCCGGACTCCTCACCGATCTCGTACATCGGGAAATCCACGATCCAGCAGAATTCATAGCAGTCTTTCTTCATATAAGCGTCACTGAGGCCGCCGAGCTTTGTGCGCAGGACGCCCGCCGTCTTCTGCGCTGTCCGCAGATCGCCCGCGGCAAGTCCCACGAAGTCACCAGGTTTCAAACCCAGCGCCACGATGACCGCATCTTTTCTCTCCTGCAGGAATTTGGAAATACCGCCAACGAGCTCTCCCTTGTCGTCCAGACGGAACCAGTAGGCCTTCTGGCCACTCTGCACCTCCACGTCCGCACACAGCCGGTCGATGACCTTGCGCGTGCCGGAGAATGCCGGGGCGACGATCGCCTTCACTTTATTTCCTTCAAAAGGTCCGAATCCGCAGTCCGCAAGCGCTTCGGTCGCGTCCTGCACGGTCAAATTAATCCGCAGATCCGGCTTGTCCGTGCCGTAGCGCTCCATCGCGTCGAGATAAGCGATGCGGCGGAAAGGCGGCTTCGAAGCCTCTTTATAAATACCATATTTTGAGAAGACCGGCGGCAGCACATCCTCGAGCACCGCGAAGACATCCTCCTGATCCGCGAAGGCCATCTCCATGTCGAGCTGGTAGAACTCACCCGGAGAGCGGTCCGCACGCGCGTCCTCATCACGGAAGCAGGGCGCGATCTGGAAATAACGGTCAAAGCCTGAGGCCATCAGGAGCTGCTTGAACTGCTGCGGCGCCTGCGGCAGGGCGTAGAATTTGCCCGGATGATTTCGCGAGGGTACCAGATAGTCGCGCGCACCCTCCGGAGAGGAGCAGGTCAGGATCGGCGTCGTGATTTCCATGAAACCATGCGCGATCATGCTGCTGCGCAGATCAGCCACGACCTTGCTGCGCAGGACAATCCGATCCTTCACTGCCGGATTGCGCAGGTCGAGGTAACGATATTTCAGACGGGCATTCTCGTCCGCCTCCTTCGAATGATTGATCTGGAACGGCAGCTCATTGTAACGGCAGCGGCCGAGCAGTTCGACCTTCACCGGCACGACCTCGATCTCGCCGGTCGGCAGCTTCGCGTTCTTGCTGCTGCGCTCGCGTACCTCTCCCTCGACCGCGATCGTCGACTCATAGTTGTAATCCGAGAGCTGCTCCATGATCTCCTCGGTCTCCACCACGACCTGCATCGTCCCATAGAAATCTCTCAGAATCAGAAATCCTAAATTTTTGCTGACCTTGCGGAGGTTCTCGTACCAGCCGACCAGACGAACCTTCTGTCCGGCATCGCTGAGCCTGAGCTCTCCGCAGTTGTGGGTTCTTCCCTGCATGTCTTTTTGTCTCCTCATCTACAAATTATTTGTTTTCATCGTCAAGTCTATGCTTCACAGAAATCTATAATCTCACTTAACCAATATACGCTCTCAGCGTACAAAAAACTCTTTAAACTCCGTGTAGCCCTCTTTCTCGAGCTGCTCCTTCTGGAACTTCTTGTTCTTATTCATCATCGTCACGAGTACCTGATTTCCGGCCTCGCGCTCCGCAGTGGCCGTCCTCAGCACCTCGCAGAGCTTGTCCGCAGGCATGTTCTTCTCGACAAGGAAGGCCTTCTTTCCTGCTGCACCGGGGATCTGGAAGCCCTGCTCCAGCAGAATCGTGATGATACGCTCAAAGCCGATCGAGAAGCCGCAGGCCGGTGTATCCTTGCCCGTAAACTTGCCGATCATCTTGTCGTAACGACCGCCGCCGGCCACGGAGCTGCCGAACTCCGCCATCTCGATCTCGAAGATCGTACCTGTGTAGTAGGACATGCCACGCACGAGCGTCGGATCGAAGACCAGTTCAAAGCGTGACGCCGCGACCGCCTCCACGCTCTCGCGGATCATACGCAGATTGTCGATGACGCCGTCCTCCAGCGCGCCCGCAAGTGCTTTCTCCAGATAGCTGAGCGGATCGTCCGCCTGCTCCATCTCTCCGAACATCGCCACATAGCGTTCCACGCTGTCCGCCGCGAAGCCAGCCTCCAGGAGCTCCGCCTTCACGCCGTCCCAGCCGATCTTGTCCATCTTGTCGAGGATGATGAAGACGAGGTCATACTGCTCCTCCGGAAAGCCGCAGCGCTCCGCCATCGCCTTCAGGATGCGGCGTTCATTGATACGCACCTTGAAGCCCGAGAAATCAAGTTTTCCGAGCAGAGTCGTCGTCGCGAGGATGAGCTCGATCTCCGCGAGCGCGGTCGGCTCGCCCAGGATATCGATATCACACTGGACAAACTGACGGAAACGCCCTCTCTGCGGCCGATCCGCGCGCCACACGCTGCCGATCTGCAGCGCCTTGAAGGGCGCAGGCAGGCTGTTCGCGTTATTCGCGTAAAAACGGGAAAGCGGCACGGTCAGATCGTAGCGCAGGCCGCTGTCGGTGAGGTCGGCCTCGCTCTCTGCAGTCTCGAGATTCAGCTTCTCGCCGCGCTTCATGATCTTGAAGATCAGCTTTTCATTTTCGCCGCCCTGTTTGCTGCACAGGTTCTCGATGTGCTCCACACAGGGCGTCTCGATCGGGGAGAAGCCGAAGCTCTTATAAGTATCCTTGATCAGTCCGGTCACGTAGTCCCGCAGCTGCATCTCCGCAGGCAGAATGTCCTTCATGCCGGTCACCGGTTTTTTCTTCATCGCCATATTCATAACCTCTCTCAATCTTAAGCTTTACAGTTCAACACGCATCCCAACGCGGCGTCTGCACAAAATCTGACCTTGGAAGCAGGTGGGTATATCCGTAAATACGGGACTCCACTCGTGAAAGTCAGCTTTCCTGCGCTCACGCACTCCCACAGCTGCTATGCTGCTTTTTCATAGATTCTGAAAAATTCTTTGCGAAAAAAGCTTCCTTCCGTCCGATCATCTCGTCGATGCGCGCGATATACTGCCCCACGTCCTTGACGTTCTCCACTCGCTCGATGTGGTTTTCGTCCGGATAGCGCTCCGTCGGCGGCATCACCACCTTCGTCGCCGCGCCCGCGCCCGCAGCCAGAATCGTCTGCTTTTCTTCCATAATCAGTATATTGTAAATTCCGGCTTTGTCAACCTTCGCATAGCCCACGTTCTCGAAATTTCCGGCCATATTTTTCTGCCGGTAGAGGTAGTAGGGGGACAGTCCCATTTCCGCGCAGCGCAGAGCGGTCATGTCCATGATCCGCGCGCTGTTCTCCATGCCCATCTCCTCGTACTGGTCACGGAAAAGCTTCAGCCGGGCTGCGCGCTTGACCGCGAGCGAGTGCACGGTGACGCTGTCGGGCGCGAGCGCCGCGATCTCGTCCATCGTGTGCTCCACGTCCTCGTAAGTTTCCCCCGGCAGGCCGACGATCAGGTCCATATTGATATCGGAAAATCCCATTTCTCTTGCGAGACTATAGGCCTCCCGGATCTGTGCGACCGTATGGCGTCGTCCGATGATCTCCAGTGTCCGCTCGTTCATCGTCTGCGGGTTGATCGAGATGCGGCTGATGCCGTGGTCGAGCAACACCTGCAGCTTTTCCCGCGTGATGCTGTCGGGCCGCCCAGCCTCCACCGTGAATTCCTGCAGATGCTCCATATCAAAAGAGCTCTGTATCTTTGTCAGCAGGCGGTCGAGCTGCCGCGGCTCAAGCGTCGTCGGCGTCCCGCCGCCGATGTAGACCGTGTTCAGCTTCTTATGCCAGAAACGTCCGGACAGATAATCGAGTTCCTTAAAAAGCGCGTCCAGATAAGAGTCAACCTGTTTCTTCCATTTGGATAAGGGATAGGAAGAGAACGAACAATATAGACAGATGCTCGGGCAGAAGGGAATCCCGACATAGAGGCTGTAGCCGTCCTCGTAGTCGATATTCCGCAGGACGTAGCGCTCCCGGTTCGCAATCATGACGCTCAAGGATGCCTTCTCGCGGCTCACAAGCCAGGTATCCCGCATATGCGCCGCAATCTCGACATTGCTCCTGCCCTGCTCAAGCATCTGCATCGCCAGCTTCGTCGGACGGATGCCGGTCAGCGTCCCCCAGGGCAGTGTGCGTCCCGTGTACGCCGAGAGGATCTCGTAAATCAGCTTTTTAAACTGATTCTTCGTCTCCTTTCGGTCGTTCCAGTCGATGGTGCGCGAACCCGTTCCTTTCTGCACACCGTCCTCCGTGAGCTCCACGGCAACCGACGCATCGGTAAAGAAGACGGACATACGAATGGCCATCTCCTCTGTAAACTCCTCCTTCACCCGGACGTTCACACTCTTTCGCGGAAAGAATGCCTGTACCAGAGAGTGGATATCATACTCGAAGCTCGGCCTGTTTATTATCACTTCTATCATAATAGTATTCGCTGATTCGATCCTCATCCAGATCAGTCCCCTCGATCAAAAGCTGCGCTGCCAATTCTCCTTTCCTACAAGAAAGGATTGTATTTTTTCTCATGTCCGATCGTCGTCTCATTCCCGTGACCCGGACAGACGCGCGTCTCCTCCGGCAATACAAAGAGCTTCTCCCGGATCCCGCAGAGCAACGCCGACGGACTTCCGCCCGGGAAATCACTGCGCCCCACGGACTCCTCGAAAAGCGTATCCCCCGCGAACACGCAGCCCGCCTGCGCACAGTAATAGGAAGCTCCGCCCGGCGTATGCCCCGGCGTGTGCAACACCTTCAGCGTAATGCCACAGAGCGCCAACTCCTGTCCGTCATGGAGCAACTCGTCTACCGCGAGCTTCACGGAACGCCCGCCGATGAACACGGACAGGTTTTTCTTCGAATCCTCAAGAAAATCCCGCTCTTCCTCCAGCGCGTAAACGCGCGCAGCGGTCAGGCTCTTCAATTCCTCCACACCGCCGATATGATCCATGTGTCCATGCGTCAACAGGATCGCGCGGATCGTCCATCCATTATCGTCAGCTTTCTTTTTAATACGTGGAGCTTCATCGCCCGGATCAAAAACCAGCGCTTCCTTCGTATCCCCATTTATCAGAAACCAGCAGTTCGTCGCCAGCTTTCCTACTGTGACAGACATCACTGTGACATTTCCCATACAATCCTCCTGACTCCTCCGCTCACCTGACGCAGCTTTCTCAAAGATTGAGACTCTGTATCAATTCACGAGCGTTCGATATCCAGCACACTCTCCATCTGGCACAACATCCCCGAAGATTAAGATGCCGTATTAGCTCACCGATCGCTCGATATCCAGCACGCTCTCCACCTGACGCAGCTTCTCGATGATACGGTTCAGCTCCTCCACGCCGGAGATCTCAAAGCTCACCGTGATCGTCGCGGTTCCCTGCTTGCTGGTGTGCACGTTCATCGAGGTCACATCAATATTCCGCTCCGTCAACGCCTTCGAGATGTCGACCAGCAGACCGGTGCGATTGTTTCCAAATATCTTAATCTCTGTCGAATACTTCTCAGCGCTGCTCGTCTTATAGCCGCGCTGCCACTCCGCCTCGATCAGACGCTCCCGCTCCGACTCCGCCAGATTCAGCACATTCACACAGTCCGTCCGGTGAATCGTCACACCGCGCCCCCTCGTCACAAAACCGACAATCTCATCGCCGGGTACCGGATTACAGCACTTGGAGAAGCGCACCGCCACGTCGTCGATTCCCTTGACGACGATGCCGCTCTTGGAACGGGCAAGGTGAAGCTTCGGTTCCTTCGCCTCCGCCACGCTTTCCATGATCTTTTCATCAGTGATCGTCTTTTTCTTTGCCTTCTCGTACTCCTCCAGCATCTTGTTGACGACCTGACCCTCTTTGAGACCGCCGTGGCCAATCGCCGCCATGACCGAATCCCAGTCGCGGAAGCCATATTTGCGCAGAACCGCCTCCTGAAACTCCGGACGCACGACCTGTGCCTGCGGAATGCCCTTTACCTTACAGTACTGGGAGATGAGCTCCTTTCCCTTGAGGATGTTGCCCTCCTTGAACTCCGCCTTGAACCACTGGTTGATCTTGTTCTTTGCCTGTGTGCTCTTGACGATGTTCAGCCAGTCGCGGCTGGGACCCTTTGAATTCTGCGAGGTGATGATCTCAATCCGGTCGCCGTTCTTGATCTGGGTATCGATCGGCACCAGCTTGCCGTTGACGCGCGCACCGATCATCTTGTTGCCGACCGCGCTGTGGATGCTGTAGGCAAAATCAATCGTATTCGATCCGTTCGGCAGCGTCTTCACATCACCGCCCGGCGTGAAGCAGTAAACGCTGTCAGAAAACAGGTCGAGATCGCTCTTGAGCAGGCTCATGAACTCGCGGTTGTCGGACATATCGCGCTGCCACTCCAGAATCTGGCGCAGCCAGGTAAGCTTCGCCTCAGCGCTGTCCCTGCCCTCTACATTCTGCTCCGTACTGCCGCCGCTCTCCTTATATTTCCAGTGCGCGGCGATGCCGTACTCCGCTGTTCGGTGCATCTCATAGGTGCGAATCTGGATTTCGAAGGGCTGACCCTTCGGTCCAATCAGCGTCGTGTGCAGCGACTGGTACATATTGGCCTTCGGCATCGCAATGTAATCCTTGAAACGCCCCGGAATCGGCTTATACATCTCATGGATAACGCCCAGCGCGGCGTAGCAATCCTTAATAGACTCCACAAGGATCCGAACCGCAAACAAATCATAGATCTGGTCGAGCGTCTTGTCCTGATTTACCATCTTCTTGTAAATACTGAAGAAATGCTTTACTCGTCCCTGCACATCCGCTTTGATCTTTGCATTCTCCATGTGATGGCGAACTTCCTCGACGATTTCCTGAACATATTTCTCCCGCACACTCTTCTTCTCGGCAATCTGGTCCACCAGATCATAATAAACCTCCGGCTCCAGATACTTGAGCGCCAGGTCGTCCAGCTCGATCTTCACCTTTGAGATACCGAGCCGCTGCGCGATCGGCGCGTAAATATCCATCGTCTCGCGCGCCTTCTCCCGCTGCTTCTCGGGCGGCATATATTTGAGTGTACGCATATTGTGCAGGCGGTCGGCCAGCTTGATCAGGATAACGCGGATATCCTTCGCCATCGCGAGGAACATCTTGCGCAGATTTTCCACCTGCTTATCCACCTTGTCCGCTGAATAGCTGAGCTGCCCCAGCTTGGTGACGCCGTCCACCAGAAGCGCCACTTCCTCACCAAACTCCCGCTCAATATCCTCCATCGTCACGGCAGTGTCCTCGACAACGTCATGAAGAATACCCGCAACAATGCTTTCCTTATCTAATTCCAGATCTGCCAGAATGAGCGCAACGCACAGAGGGTGAATAATATAGGGTTCACCCGACTTGCGAAGCTGGTTCCCATGAGCCTTCTTCGCCATCTGATATGCTTTTTCAATCATGGAAATGTCCGCGGAGGGATGGTACTCCAGCACACTCTTCACAAGTGTCTGATAGAGTTCGTCAGGACTTGTAAAATCCTCCATCTTCCTGACGCTCCTGTCCTCTGCCTGCACTTCCCGGATCAACTCTTCCTTCATGACCGATCACCAGACTTTACTTATTTTCCATCGTAACAGATTACGCTCTCCACTTCATATTTCTTAAGCCGCTCCCGCCCCTTCAGGCCTGCCAGCTCCATCAGAAATACCATCTTAACCACTTCGCCGCCGAGCAGCTCCACCAGCTTCGCGGCAGCCTCGATCGTCCCGCCGGTAGCAATCAGATCGTCAATCAACACGACCTTCTGTCCCGGTTTGATCGAATCCCTGTGCATCTCGATCTCCGCGCTGCCATATTCCAGATCATAACTCATCGACACAGTCTCTCGCGGCAGCTTGCCCTTCTTGCGAACTAATACAAAGGGTTTATGAAGATTGTACGCGATCGGCATGCCAAAGATAAACCCTCTCGACTCCGTCCCGGCAATCACATCAAACTCCAGCCCCTTCAGGCAGTCCTGAAGCCCGTCGATCGCGAGCCGCAGCCCATCCGCGTCCTGTAAAATACTGGTCACATCCCGGAAAATAATCCCCGGCTCCGGATAATCCGGTATGCTTGTCACATAATCCTCTACCCTTTTCATTTTTACCCGCTCCTTTTATCTTTACACGTCCGGGCACACTTTTGCCCACAAGTATTTTTAATATAGCATATTTTGCGCGGTTCTGCAACGTTTCTGACAATTCTTGAGTTTCCGCAGGTTTATCCACCGTCGCCTCATTTACCCGGGCTCTTTATCAACAACTTTCAGAAATTGCTCAAAATATAAGGAATCCTCTCTCT
>JAJQBC010000083.1 GCA_021203465.1 Lachnospiraceae bacterium
TTTGATTTTCTTTAGTATTTCTGTAGCAATAGCGCGTGCCATTAACGGGGGAACTGCGTTCCCGACCTGAGTGAATTGAGGTGTTTCATCTTTTCTCTTATCTCCGCCGGTAGCTCGTTTTCCTTGAAAGACGAAGCTGTCATCAAAGGACTGAATTCTTGCCATTTCCCGGACAGTTAGCGAACGATTGGCGGCGTAGTGAATGAAGTCGTCCGGCATCGTCGTGATGGTAGTGGCTTGCCCGTTGGGATTGGTGACAGTATAATTTCTTTTCTTTGTCTTCATTAATGGATTGTCAGGTTCCGCTTCCTTTGCTTTGTGGTAATCTCCATATTTGCGGATTAAAGCGTATCTCGCCTGAACATCACTATTGTGATTTGAGGATTCGTGATTCTGCAGAACGGCGCTCGACATAGGCCTTGAATCCATTTCATTATAAGAGCCAGCCGGCGTGTACATTGGATCCACCTGCTTGAGCCGGGGAAATCTGTCCTGATTCAATCTCCCCATTCGGCTCCATTCAGCAAAGGTATGAGACTCTCTATTGGGAGCTTTGGCTGCGGGAATACCATCAACCGTTCGTTTTATTGACCCCGCATCTGTCTTCTTAAACTTTTCAAAGAATTCGCCATTATAATCTAAAGGATGTCCTCCGATAGAGATATAATTCAGGTCTCCGATTGCTTCTTCCAAAGTAACCTTTTCATCCTCAGATACCGTTGCCGGGATGGAAGTGATCATTTCTTGATCATTTCTGCAACCGATAAAAACAACGCGAATTCGATTTTGAGGAACCCCATAATCGGATGCTAAAAGTTGAATTGGGCTGTTAATTCGATATAGGGCGACCTTGTCTGCAATCGCAGAAAACTTACGCTTATCAGTGCCGGTTTTTTCGACAATTCGCAGAACTCTCAGCATTGTTTCGTATGTGCCTTCAAAGAGTATTTCTAAGGCTTTCTTAACGGTATTTACCGCGGAAATCGCTTTGTCACTTGTTGAACTGCTGATAAGGAAATCACACTGCTTAGCAGCAATGTCTACAATCTCGGTTATATTTACATAATCAGTGATTCGATCAAATTGTTCCTTATAAGTACTCCGCTTTAACTGAGAGGCATTAATCTCCTTTTTTGTCATTTCACGAATATGGGACAAGTCGGTTTGATGGGCAATTAAGGACAACACTTGACGAAGTACATTTCTGTCATCTTCAGCTGTTTCCTTATTGTTGCGATAGGCATCGACGACCATATTTGACAGCTCCGTGCAAAACTGCTCCAAAGATGGATTGCGAATCTCATTTTTGGTAGAAAGAAGTGCTTTCAATACAAAATCTTTTTGCCTTTCATTTAAGTCGAGAGATTGTATAGAAGAAAAAACCTTGAGATAATCTTTCCGTCTTTGCGCTGCCAGTTTGTTTTGTTCAATCCCAATTTTTAATACTTTCAGGCTAACTTCATATTCGATGCATTTCTCCTTGCTTAAGGCAAGGTTTGAGAGCTGAGTATCCTCGCACATTTCAACAAACTTGGAAAGGGACTCATAATCGACAATATTCTTTATCTCGCGAAGGATTCGTTCCTTGACCTTTCCATTGTCCTTTGTCAGGATTCCGGTAACGTTCTCCATCACAAAATACTTTGGACGTATAGCTTCAATAACCTTCAGGTAGTAAGAAAAAAGATCGTCTTTTTTGTCGTTTTTTCTCCGCTCGCCGGCCAAACTAAAAGATTGGCATGGGGGTCCTCCTGTCAACACATCAACATCAATGTCTCCAAAGTTCTTTTCGATCTTGGCAAGTAAGTTTTCAATAAAATCAGGTTCTGTGATATCCTTTGTCAAGAATTCCGTATTTAACCCCAGCTGACGGTTGTACCTCATACGATGTGTCACTTCGCAAGTAGGGTTAATATCACTCGCTAACAGGAATTCAAAATCTCGCCCATTTTCCTCCGCTTGTAAAAAGCCCTCACTAAAGCCGCCGGCGCCGGCAAACATATCCACAAAAGTCGGCATACCTATAACCTCCGTTCTTGCTGCATACATTCTAATTTTACCATATCTGTTTATGTTTGTCCAGGATTTACTGTAAAAATTAGCATAATGGAACTCGTAAATTTAATTTGAACAAGGTAGCTTCCATAACTTTCCGGCGCGTCTTGACGCGCCGCGAGGGAGTGTGCTATACTTACTCTATTCATTTGAAGCAACGACCGAGGAGGGAATAGAAGATGAAGCATGTGAAGACTCTGAATACGCAGACCCTGCAGAACACGATGAAGAAGGGCGGATGCGGCGAGTGCCAGACGTCCTGCCAGTCCGCATGTAAGACGTTCTGCACGGTAGGAAATCAGACCTGCGAGAACCACAAATAAGATTTTGATTGAAGATGACGGAGCAAGCAGCGGCATGAACGCCGCTGCTTCTTTCATGATACGGGCCTTTTATACGCCGGATGAGGGAGGATTTGGATTTGGTACATCGGTACAAGAACAATGGCTATAACATTTTGTTGGATGTGAACAGCGGCTCCGTCCACGTGGTGGACGAGCTGGTCTACGATATGGTTCCTTATTATAAGGAAAAGGGACTGGAGGAGACCGTGGCGCTTCTGCGGAACCGCTATCCGGAGGAGGAGATCCGCGAGGCGGCGGAGGATTTCGATGAGCTCATCGCGGCAGGAAAGCTGTACACGGAAGACATCTACGAAAATTATATCGCGGAGATCGCGGCGAATCGGAAGCCGGTCGTCAAGGCGCTGTGCCTGCACATCGCGCACGACTGCAATCTCGCCTGTCGCTACTGCTTCGCGGAGGAGGGAGAGTACCACGGCCGTCGTGCGTTGATGAGCTACGAGGTCGGCAAAAAGGCGCTCGATTTCCTGATCGCGAATTCCGGGAACCGCCGCAACCTTGAGGTGGACTTTTTCGGCGGGGAGCCGCTGATGAACTGGCAGGTCGTGAAGGATCTCGTGGCCTACGGGCGGGAGCAGGAGAAGCTGCATGATAAGAATTTCCGCTTCACGCTGACGACGAACGGCGTGCTCCTGAATGACGAGGTGCAGGATTTTGTCAACCGTGAGATGGGCAATGTTGTGTTGAGCATCGACGGGCGAAAGGAAGTACACGATTACATGCGCCCCTTCCGTAACGGGCATGGCAGCTATGATCTGATCCTGCCGAAGTTCCAGAAGCTGGCGGATAGCCGCAATCAGGAGAAATATTATGTCCGTGGCACCTTTACCCGCCATAATAAGGATTTCTCGAAGGATGTGCTGCATCTGGCGGACCTCGGTTTTAAGCAGATTTCCGTCGAGCCGGTCGTGGGCACGGAGGAGGAGGACTACGCGCTGCGCGAGGAGGATCTGCCGGAGATTTTTGAGGAGTATGATAAGCTGGCCGCTGAGATGGTGCGGCGTTATGGCACGGATAAGGAGTTTACCTTCTTCCATTTCATGCTCGATCTGACCGGAGGACCTTGCGTGGCGAAGCGCCTGTCCGGCTGCGGTTCCGGCACGGAGTATCTCGCGGTCACGCCCTGGGGCGATCTCTATCCCTGCCACCAGTTTGTGGGCGAGGAGAAGTTCCTCATGGGAAATGTGGACGAGGGGCTGAAGCGGCCGGATATCCGCGAGGAGTTCAAGTCCTGCAATGTTTACTCCAAGGAAAAATGTAGGAACTGTTTCGCAAAATTCTATTGCAGCGGAGGCTGCGCGGCGAACTCTTATAAATTTCACGGCACGATCAACGACGCTTACGACGTCAGCTGCGAGCTGGAGCGCAAGCGCGTGGAGTGCGCGATCATGATCAAGGCCGCGGAAGCGGAGAAAGACGAGGAGAGAGGATGAAGAAATCAAAAGCGATTGTCACGCTGCTGCTGACGCTCGGCGTTACAGGTCTTCTGCTCTATATGGCGGCGTATGGCGTAGGGGAGAACAGTTTCGGTGCGGCGAAGGATATCAATCTGGGATTGGACCTGGCCGGGGGCGTCAGCATCACCTACCAGGCAGTGGGGGACGAGGAACCGTCCGCTGAGGACATGGCGGATACAATCTACAAGTTGCAGAAGCGTGTCGAGAGCTACAGCACGGAGGCGGAGGTCTATCAGGAGGGTTCCGACCGGATCAATATCGAGATTCCGGGTGTGAGCGACGCGAATGAGATCCTGAGCGAGCTCGGACAGCCGGGCTCGCTGGAATTCCAGACGACGGACGGCGAAGTTGTCCTCGAGGGTACCGACGTGTCAAACGCGCAGGCCGGGTCGACGACCGACAGTTTGGGCAATAAGAGCTACGTCGTGGAGCTGACGCTGACGGACGAGGGCGCAGAGAAATTCGCCGAGGCGACGGCAGCCAATGTGGGCTATCAGATATCCATTGTCTACGATGGCGAGGTGATCAGCTCACCGATTGTCAATGAGGCGATTACCGACGGCAGGTGCCAGATTTCCGGAAGCTTTACCTACGAGGAGGCCGATCAGCTTGCCTCGACGATCCGCATCGGTTCGCTCTCCCTGGAACTTGAGGAGCTGCGTTCAAATGTGGTCGGCGCGAAGCTCGGTGAGGAGGCGATCGAGACGAGCCTGCTGGCCGGGGCGATCGGCTTCGGACTGGTCATCCTCTTTATGCTCATCGCCTACCGCATCATGGGGCTTGCGGCGGGTGTCGCGCTGACGACCTATGTGGCTCTGGTGCTGGTGCTGTTGAACGGTTTTGATATGACGCTGACCCTGCCGGGCATCGCCGGTATCATTCTTTCCATCGGCATGGCGGTGGATGCGAACGTGATTATCTTTGCGCGTGTGCGGGAAGAGATCGCCACGGGTAAGACCATCCGCACGTCGATCAAGATCGGCTTTAAGAAAGCGCTGTCTGCGATCGTGGACGGCAATATCACGACGCTGATCGCGGCGGCGGTGCTGGCCGTGATGGGGACCGGCAGCGTCAAGGGCTTCGCACAGACGCTGGCGCTCGGCATCGTCGTGTCGATGTTCACGGCGCTCGTCGTGACGCGGCTGGTGCTGAACGCGCTCTACGGGCTTGGTATCCATGACGCGAAGTGGTACGGCGCGGCGAAAGAGCGAAAAGCCGTCAACTTCCTCGGAAAGAGGAAGATCTTTTTCACGGTCTCGCTGGCGATCATTGTCATTGGGATCGGCTATATGGGCTTTAACGCAGCTTCCGGCAACGGACTTCTGGCCTACGGCCTGGAATTCCAGGGAGGTACTTCGACGACAGTGGAATTCAATGAGGACATGACGATCGAGGAGATCGACGAACAGGTCGTGCCGCTTGTCGCCGAGGTCGTCGGAAATAACGACATCCAGACACAGAAGGTCTCCGGCAGCACGCAGGTCGTGATCAAGACGACGGAGCTCGATCTGGAGACGCGCACCGAGCTGGATGAACGTTTGACGGAAGAGTTTGAGCTGGGGGACGATGCGATTACCGCGGAGAGCATCAGCGGTGTGATCAGCAGTGAAATGCGCAGTGACGCGATTATTTCGGTCATCGTGGCGACAGTCTGCATGCTGCTCTATATCTGGATTCGCTTTAAGGATCTGCGCTTCGCGGCGAGCGCGGTGGCGGCGCTGCTTCATGATGTGCTGATCGTGCTCGTGTTCTACGGCGCGGCGCGGATCTCTGTGGGCAATACCTTCATCGCCTGCATGCTGACGATCGTGGGCTACTCGATCAACGCGACGATCGTCATCTTCGACCGCATCCGCGAGAACCTCGGTGAGATGAAGAAGAAGGATAGCCTGGAAGAGCTGGTGAACAACAGCATCACCCAGACACTGACCCGGAGTATCTACACCTCGCTGACCACCTTCATCATGGTGGCGGTACTCTTCATCCTGGGCGTCGCCTCCATCCGGGAATTCGCGCTGCCGCTGATGGTCGGCATCGCCTGCGGCGCGTACTCGTCCGTGTGCATCACGGGGGCGCTGTGGTATTTGATGAAGACGAAGATCCGGAGCGCGGAGAGCGAAGACTGAGCAGAATATAGGATAAAAACATGGCGGAGGGCGCACTGTAGACTTACAGCGCGTCCTTTTTTGGTACTATTCCACAAATTTTTTTAAAAAATTTCCGGCTTCTTATATTTATATATTGACAATGAGATTCTTGTATGCTAATCTTGTATATACAAGAAATAGATGCGATAGTGAGGTGACGAAATGATTATCATAGGAGAAAAGATTAACGGCGCCATTCCCTCGATCAAACAGGCGATCGCGGAGCACGACGATGAACTGATCGTCAAACGGACGCTGGCGCAGATTGACTGCGGCGCGCATTTTCTGGACTGCGCTCCCTCGACATCCACCGATATCGAGTACGATACGATGGTCTGGCTCATCGATCTGATGCAGGGGACGACGGATACGCCGCTGTGTATCGATAGCCCGAATGTGAAGCTGCTTGCCAGGATTCTCGAGGAGGGCCGTTTGAAAAAAGCCGGTATGGTCAACTCCGTCAATGAGGAAGGGGACAAGTGCGAGACGATCTTCCCGATCATAGCGGGTACGGACTGGAATGTTATCGGCCTCACCTGCGGGAAGGAGGGTATCCCCGCCGATCCGGAAAAGAAGATCGACATTGCCAAAAGCATCATTGACAAGGCGGTAAAGTACGGGGTCAAACTGGAGAACCTGCACATTGATCCCTGTGTCATGGCGCTGGCTACCATGCCGACCGCGATGAAGGACTTCGAGCGCTGTATTACCGGCATCCATGCCTACGCGCCGGAGGTAAAGGTCGTGGGCGCGATCTCTAATATTTCCTTTAACATGCCGGCAAGGAAATATATCAATGTCAATACGATGGCATACGCGATCGCGGCTGGGCTTGACAGCGCCATTATGGATCCCTGCGACAGGGATATGATGGGGACGATTTACGCCTGCGAGGCGCTGCGGGTCAAAGATAAATCGGGCAGAAAATATAACCGCGCTTTCCGTCAGGGAAAATTCGGGGTTAAAAAATAAGCAAGGAGGTAAATAGGAATGGTGGATTTTGAAGCATTGGCAAAGGCGATGGGAGATCTGGATGAGGACACGGTCAATTCCATGCTGGAAAAGGTGATGGAGGAGGGCGGCAGCGAAGCAAATGCCGCGATGGAAGCCTGCCAGAAGGGGATGGAGATCGTCGGTCAGTTATTCGAGGACGGCGAGTATTTCGTGGGCGACCTGATTTATGCAGGAGAGCTCATGACCAATGCGGTCGATATCCTGAAGGACGCTTTCACGGCGGACGCTGGGGAGGGTCAACCGGCAGCGAAGATGATTCTCTGCACCGTGAAGGACGACCTGCACGATATCGGAAAGAATATTGTCCGCTCCATGCTGCAGGCTGCAGGCTTTGACGTGGTGGATCTCGGCATCGACGTTCCGGCAGAAAAGATCGTGGAGACGGCGAAGAAAGAGGATATTCACATCATCGCGCTGTCCGGTGTGCTGACGCTGGCGGTCGACTCCATGAAGAAGACGGTGGACGCCTTTACCGCGGCAGGGATGCGTGAAAACGTAAAGATCATCATCGGCGGCGCGCCTGTCAGCGAGGGAGCCTGCGCGCTTGTCGGCGCGGACGAGTGGGCGCACAGTCCGCAGAAAACAGTTTCGGTGTGCCGCGCATGGGCTTAGTATGGAAGAGCAGGGATTGAGGAGGTAGAAACATGGCAGATGCAAAACAATTATATGAAGAGAGAATAGTCGATCTGGTTACGACCGCGGGCTTTCGGGAGCCAAAGCATATCCCGATTCTGGCCGGTATTCTGACCTGGCCCTTCGGTTACTATCATCTGGACCTGAACGAGCTGCTGCAGAAGCCGCAGGAGCTGGCGGAAAAATTCTGTAATATTTTAGACGAGGTTTATATTGATCTGGCTCACATCAGTGGTGTGAGCACGCCGGTGCGCACTTTGCAGGCGCTGGGCAGCGACACCTTCTTCATTTCTGACGACGGCAGCACGATCCAGCATCAGGAGCGCTGCTTTATGAAGCCGGAGGATTATGACAGCCTGATTGCCAATCCGAAGGATTTCATGCTCAACGAGCTGGGAAAGAGAAAGCTGGAACGCCTCCGCGCCGGCGACGAGGAGTCCTATCAGACGCTGGTAAATGCCGCGAAGGAGCAGATGGTATTTAACCAGATTAACCCGACAATCGCAAAGATCATGGCTGAGAAGTATGGCGTTGCACCCATTACCGGAGGAACGAAGGTCTATCCGCCGTTCGACTATATCTTCGACCGGCTCAGAGGCTTCCGCGGTACGATGATTGATGTCCGCTCCAACCGAGCAAAGCTGCTGGAGGCGACGAACGCCCTGCAGGATTATGTGAAGGGCTGGGCGAGCAACGCGGGAGCGGCAGGATGGACCTTCTCCGCGGGCGGCGTGGAAAATAACGGCTATCCCTACGCGGTATCGACGCTTCACTGCCCGACCTTTATGCGTCCGAAGGACTTCGAGGAGCTCTACTTCCCGACCTTCCGCGAGCTGATCGAGATTGTTTACAACAATGGGAGCAAGACGGTTCTCTTCTGCGAGGGGAGCTGGAAAAAGTTTGCGCATCTGATGCGGGAGCTGCCAAAGGGTTCCACAATCTGCATGATCGACGAGGATGATCCGGTGGAGATGAAAAAGGAGCTGGGCGGTTACGCGACCATCTGCGGCGGCGTGAAGCTGGGCATGCTTCGCTCCGGCACAAAGGAGCAGTGCCTTGACGAGGCGAAGCGGATCGTGGACGGCTGTGCGCCGGGCGGCGGCTTTATCTTCTGCCCCGACAAATCGCTCTGCTGCGGGAACGACGTCAATATCGAGAACTATGCTGCGGTCAATGATTTTGTCCACAATTATACAAAGTAAAGGAGGCCGGTATGAATATGACGATTGAGGAAATGCTGGAAAAGCTGAAAAATGATCCGTCCTGGTGTGAGGACGAGGCGGCGCGGGCAAAAATTGTCGCGCAGCTGATGTATATTATCATTGAGTCCTGATATCAGCGCCTGACGATTGGGGGTACGTTATGGTAAATTTAATTGTTTCACTGGTGTTTGTTTTCCTTGCGGTGTATTTGTTACAGAAAAAATATACGAATACCTTTGTCTTTCTGGCGCTTTCAACGATCCTTGCGGTATACTACATACTTACCACGGGAAGCAGCCCGGTTTCCACATCAAGCGGACTGCTGGTGCTGGACGTTTTTGAAATCTTTAAAGAACAGCTGTCTACATCCTTTGCCTCCGTGGCGCTGGCTATGCTGCCCATTTACGGTTACTCCATGTACATGGACAAGATTCAGGCGTCCTCCGTGCTGGGGAGTATCGTGTCAAAGCCTGTGGCAAAAGCAAAGAACCCGTACTTTG
>JAJQBC010000104.1 GCA_021203465.1 Lachnospiraceae bacterium
TATTAAAAATTTTTCGCGGATGTGTTCAACTTGCACTTGCAATTTTCGAAAGAAAGCGTTATAATAAAAAAAATTCGCAATAGAGGGCTAATACGATGGCGGAAGCCATACCGGAGGAAGAATAGATATGGACTGGAAAAATATACTGATGAAACTGTGTGGACTGCCCCTGAAGCAGATAGGCGCCGGAGTCATGGCAGTGGTGCTTGCGACCGGAAGTCTGGGGATCAGTTCGTACAGCATGTCGGATTACGATTACAATTCTGAGGAGACAATGGTTGCCCAGGTTGTGGAGACGGAGGAGCAGGAGACGGCTTTGGAGGAAGTTGTTGAGACGGAAGCGGCTGAGGAAGAAGAGGAGATTGTGCAGCTTTATCTGGCCACTACCTCGATTGAGAAGGATCTGAAGATCAAGATCGTGAATGCGGACTCGAAGGTCGTGACGGGCGAGGAGTTTACCGTAAAGGTAACAGAGGATAAAAGCGGCGCGAAGACGACGGAGCATACGGACGAGGACAAGGACGGCATTATTTACATAGAGGATCTGGAGGGTGGCGACTACACGGTAGAACTCGAGGAGATCGAGGGGTACGAGATCGTGGAGGGCACCATCACGGCGGAAGTGAAGGGCCAGATCGAGTACGCGAAGGTGGACGTCACTGATGAGATCAAGACGGAAGCGGAGGTTAACGTGGCGGTCGAGGATACGGCGGTCAACAATGTCGAGGAGGAAGGAACCCTGACGGACACGCTGGAGCTTCTTGAGAGTACGGTGACGACTTCGAAAGTTGACCGGTCAAAGGTGGATACCTCCCTGCTCACGAAGGCTTCGGCCAGCGGTAAGAATGAGAAAACCGTGACGAAGACTGTGGTAACGTATGTGACGAATGAGGTTGAAGACACCGATGACGAGGAAGAGCAGGAGGAACAGCAGGAGGAAAATGACGATCCTGTTGTAGATGAGAATGACGATGACGGCAGTGAAGGTCAGGAAGAGGAAACGCCTGTTGTTGAGGAGAATGATCAGGGCGATGGCGAAGAGACATTAGAAACAGAGGAAACGGCGAAGATCGGCCGCTTTGTCGCGGTGACGACAAGTGATACAACGAAAGTGACGGAGACCTTCAATGCGACCGTATCCATCCCCGAGACGGCCATATTGTACAATTGTGATGTATCCGCCTCCAACAGCGTAAAGCTGGAGCTGACAATCGGCGGCGATACTACAGTTATCAAGAATATTGAATGGAAATCAAAAGATACGACCGTCTGTACCGTCTCTGAGACGAGCGGTACTTCGATGACGGTGACCATGAAGAGTACCGGCGTTGCGAATGTGCAGGCGAAGGTCTACTACTATACGGATGGCGATGGCAACTCGACGAGCGTGGATCTTTTGTGTAAGGTTGTGGTGGACGAGTTCAGCGACTCAGAGACTGTGCTGAAGGATACCTCCGGCAATACACTCTATGTAGACTCGGATGCAACAACCACTGCGAAGGTCAGCGATTATACGAAATACACGACTTTCTATACGTCGCCTCAGTACACCGGATGGCAGACGCAGGATGGGAAAGTTTATTATTATGACGCGGATCACAACAAGGTGACCGGCAGTCAGGTTATCGGAGGCGTGACATACACGTTCTCCTCGGATGGCAGTCTGTCGCAGAGCTCAGGAAATCGTGGTATTGACGTATCGAAATATCAGGGATCCATTGACTGGAGCGCTGTAGCCGCTTCTGGTATCAGCTTCGTGATTATTCGCGCCGGATATCGGGGTTCGTCCACCGGAGCGCTGATCGAGGATCCGTACTTTAAGACCAATATTAAAGGGGCGACCGCTGCCGGGATCAAGGTGGGCGTTTATTTCTTTACGCAGGCCATCACGGAAGCGGAGGCCGTAGAGGAGGCCAGTATGGTGCTTTCGCTGGTATCCGGATATAAGATCACTTATCCGATCTTCATTGATACGGAGAGCGCCACAAACGGGCGGGCGAACGGCCTCAGCAAGAGTGAGCGCACCGCGATTGTCAGCGCCTTCTGTAAAACGGTCAAGAACGCCGGCTACACGGCGGGTGTTTACGCGAGCAAGAGCTGGTTCAACAATCAGCTGAACGCATCTTCGCTGAGCAGTTACTGCATCTGGGTGGCGCAGTATAACTCCAGCTGTACCTACTCCGGCAAGTACAACCTGTGGCAGTATTCTTCCAAGGGAAGCGTCTCGGGTATCAGCGGAAATGTAGATATGAACATCAGTTATCTTGGTTATTAACATTGGTTCCGTAAGCCGGGCTGTCACCGCATTTTTGCGGCGGCAGCCTTTTTTTCGGCCTCTTTACGGCGCTGTGTTTGCCATTGACTGGCAAGTATGATACAATAGCAAAGATCAAAAATTTTCTACAACAGACCCTTCGGAGGAAGGCACGCATGGACGAAAAGAAAAAGACGCTGGAATTATGGCTCACCTGTATCATTCTGGAGGGGTTTTTGCTGTATGGGGAGACTACGACAGCGATCTCGGAAGCATGGCCGTTACTGGGAAACTGTCTGGAATACTGGCTGTATTTTATGTATCTGCTTGTGCTGGTCAGAATTGCGATACAGAAAAAGAGCTGGCTGGAATGGCTGGTGACAGCGGGTATATTGGGACTGGTGGAGCTGACGAGGATTACGACGCAGACTAATGTGGTGCTCTGGTTTGCGGCCGGGCTGTTGATCGCGAAGGATGTGGATCTTGTCAGGGTGCTGAAGGCAGATTTGCTGACCAGAATTGTGATGGCAGCCATGCTGATTGTGCTGCCTCTAACCGGACTTTATCATTTCTATATAAAAGACTGGGGAAGCGGCCGTGTCCGCTACAGCTTTGGCTGGAGCCATCCGAACGAGATGGGACTCTTCTTTCTGATGCTGTGCATGGCATGGGCTTACCTGCGGTATAAAAAGTGGTGCTGGAAGGATAATGTGGCCATTTTGCTTCTGCTGGTATTTCTGGACCGGCTGGCAAACAGCAGGACTGCGGAGATCTGCATGCTTCTGCTGCTCCTGTTGGAAAATTTGTATATTTTTCTGGGAAAACGTTTGCCGGATCAGGACAGGCGGCTCAGGCTGTGGAAGTGGCTGGCCTGGCTCTCGGCGTTTGGAGTCTGTATTTTAACTTTCATTCTGTTTATCGGCTACAGCGATGAAGTCAGCATTTTCCGGCAGATTCCGGCAACGGTGAGCGGCAGATTTTCTCTGGCGCATCGTTTCTGGAGCGAGCAGGGCTTTTCCCTTCTGGGACAGGTTTTTGACGGTGAAATTTACAATTATCTGGATATGCTGTATGCTTACTTGAGTTTGAATATGGGAATCCTGGTTATGGCTGGCGTATTGTTTCTGAACGTGTTGGCTGTCTGGAGAGCAGGAAAAGAAAGAGACGAGGGGCTCTTGCTGATAATAATCGTGTTTCAGGCCTACAGCCTGTTGGAACACGAGCATTTTAAGACGATCTACGGTTTTTATCCATTGCTGCTCGGCTACACATTCTGGCCGGCCGTTGTGGATGTCGAGGTCTGGATTCGAAAGAAAATGGGGAAAATCATCGGAAAGGCTGGGAAATAGAGAATGTATCTTTTTGCGAAAATCCTGCTGACGGTTTATCTGTATCTGATCAGTTATTTTTACACATTGTCCGTTCCGGCTTCCTGGGACGCGCCGCTGCGCTTTGCGGCAATCTATGTGTGTGTTCATGTGATCTGTCATTTTTTGCAGAAGCTGAGAGTTACGATTCTGGATGAACCCGGGCATTTGAACTGGAGGTTTGGTCTTGTGTCCGCGGCTCTGGCATGGGCGGTGCTGGGGATTTACTATGCGGCCTGGTATCCCGGAGGGCTGATTGTTGATACATTTAACCAGTGGTATCAGGTGCAGCAGGGATATCTGCTGGACTGGCATCCGGCGATTCATACCCTGCTCTTTCTGAAACTGCCTTCCTTGATTTGTAATAGTCTTGCTTTCGCATGTTTTATGCAGATTGTGTGGCTTGGCCTTGCGGTGGGCTATCTAGGTATGGTGCTGGAGCGCTGGGGCATTCCGAAGAAATGGTGTATTCTTGCTCTGGCGCTGGGAGTTATCGCGCCGGCCTCTGCCATTTGTCTTTCCTTTATATGGAAGGATACCGCCATGACGATTTTTCTGATCGTATTGGCCGGACAGGTGATTGAGATTGTTTTTTCAGACGGAGCTTGGTTGAAGAAGTGGCAGAATACCGTATTGTTCGGTCTGTTCGGCGCGTTGGCTGCGCTCATGCGGCACAACGCGATTCTGCTGGTAGCTCCGTTGATGTTGCTGATCGCTCTGCTGTACTGGAAGCAGCTGAAGCGCTGCGCGCTGATGGGAGGAATCTGTACATTGGTCTTTATTGCGGGGATTAAGGGACCTGTGTACAAGATTTTGCATGTACAGAGCCACCCGCAGGTTGCGGCGGAGATGCTCGGCGTTCCGATGACGATTTTGGCGAATGTTCTGGTGAACGCGCCGGAAAAGCTGGATGAGGAGGCGAGAGAATTTCTCTATCGGATTGCCGATCAGGAGATGTGGGAGAGCAACTATGAGGAGGGAAACTGGAACAGCGCCAAGTGGATGGGTGACGACATATCGAACGATGTGATCGAGGAGGTAGGCGCCGGGAACGTGCTGCGCTATACCTGGCATGCGATTCAAAAAGCTCCTTATTTGAGTTACCGTGCGGTTGTGAAGCTGTTTGAGGTCGTGTGGAAGCCGGCCGGGACGAGTGTGACCTGGAGTTATACGATCAATGTGGATTCCAGTAATATATATGGATATGAAACGACGGGTATAGCTTGGCTGCGAAATATTCTCTCAAAATGGGACAGTTTGGCGGTAAATGGTTCTGTTCTTACAACCTGGAGCTGGCATATCGGATTTTTTATCATGCTGCTGCTGTTCTTTGGCGTCAGCCGACTAAAGGAGGGCTTGAAAAAAACACTGCTTTGGGTCCCTGCGCTTTGCTATAATTTCGGGACAGCCTTGCTGCTGTGCGGACCGGACTTCCGCTTTTTCTGTTTCAACACGGTTCTGAGCTTTGTGCTGGTGCTGGCGCTGCTATGTCAGAAGAGGGAGGCTGTCGATGAAAAAGCTGCTTAACTGCGCGGGGCTGCTGATTGCCGGCATTTTGCTGGGGACTCTGGCTTTGTGTCTGGTCTATCTGCTTCCGGTGCAGCCGATGCAGACGCACCTGACGGAGTCTCTTGATTCCTTTATGGAAGAAGGAGATAATCCCTTTCTGATCAAGGGTCTCAAGGGAAGCTCGCTGGACAATGTTACGGATGCGATTATGCTGGGTTCGGCAGTTTATCGATCTGACCGCCCCTTCTATCAGGCGGCCATGCTGGTCGCCAGGCATGCGAACGGTCTGGAGACGATGGACGCGCTCGAGGAATACCTGACGGAAGGAAATACAGAGGGCGAATCGGAGTATTCCCGTTACTGGCACGGCTATCTCCTCTTCTTGAAGCCGCTGCTGCTTTTCTTGAACTTTGGCCAGATCCGTATTCTGAACGGCGTGGCGATGGTGGTTCTTGTGGCCGCGATCTTGATCCTGCTGTGGCGGCGGGGCATGTGGCGCGCCGCGGTGGCGTATCTGTTGGCCCTGCTGGCTCTGTTTCCGATGACGATTCCCTTTTCTCTGCAGTTTTCCGCCTGCTTTTATGTCGGGAATGCGGCGCTGTTGCTGGCGCTGTCCGGGTTTGAGAGCTGGGAGAGGAGCGACGCCTGGCCGTATTTCTTTCTGCTCACAGGGATGTGCACCAGCTTTGTGGACTTCCTGACCTATCCCCTGTACACCTTTGGCATGGTTTTCACGCTGTGTCTGGTGATGCGAAGGGATACCGGGCGGGGCGCATTCCGCTTTCTGCTGAAGAGCGGCAGCGCCTGGTGCGTGGGCTATCTGGGCATGTGGGCCGGAAAGTGGTGTATGGGTACGCTGCTCTCCGGACAGAATCTGTTTGTGGAAGCACTGTCGAGCGTCTCGGTACGGACATCCCTCGAGGCCTATGATGAGAAGATCAGCCGCATCATCACGGTGCTGAGAAATTTCTATATCTATGCGAATATTTGGGGCATCCTGCTGGCGCTGGCTGTGCTTGCGTGGCTGTGCTGTAATCTTCGTGGGCAGAAACTCAAGGTCTGCCTGCCGCGGATCGGTCAGCTGGCTCTTGTCGCGTGTTTTCCGTTGGTCTGGTATGTACTGGCGGTAAACCATTCCTATGTCCACTATTGGTACACGTTCCGGGATCTTGCGTTTTCCGTGTTTGCGGTCGGCATGATTCCGGAGTTCCTGCATGGAAAGGCGGTCAGAACATGAGGATTTCCGTGATAGTTCCGGTATACAATGTGAGCGCATGGCTTCCGCGCTGCCTGAAATCCCTGCTCGGGCAGGACGCCTCGGATGTGGAGATCCTGTTGGTGGACGACGGGAGCACGGATGAGAGCGGAGCGCTCTGCGACCGTTACGCGGCGGAGCACGCAAATGTGCGCGTGTTTCATAAGGAAAACGGAGGGCTTTCCTCCGCCAGAAATTGCGGAATAAGAAACGCGTCAGGGGACTATGCGATCTTCGTTGACTCCGACGACTATGTTGATAAAGCGATGTGCCGAACGCTGGAAATGCGGATACGGGAGGCCTCCGGCGCGGATGTGGTATCCTACGACGGCTGGGAGGAGAGAGAGGCGGAGCGCTCGTCCATGCGCAGGATTCCGGCGGAAGGAACACTCGTGGAGAGCGGCCCTCAGTATCTCCTGCGGAACTATAAGAGCCGAAACCTGAATGTGGAGGCCTGGCTCTACGCTTTTCGGATGGATTTTCTGCGCGGGGAGGAGCTTCTCTTCCGGGAGGGAATTTTGCATGAGGATGTGGAGTTCACGCCGCGGGCGCTTTTGCGGGCAAAGAAAGTGCTGACGATTCCGGATGGCTTTTATCACTATATAATCCGGGAGGGCTCGATCAGCACCGGGAAGAGGAAAGCGAAGAATATCGAGGACCTGTTCGTCACGCTGCAGGAACAGTGCGAGCTGGCCGAGCGTCAGGAGCCGGAGCTTTGCAGGTGGATGAAGAACGCGATTCTGGACAGCTACCTTAACATGATCTACGACGCGCGCATGTACCAGCCGCAGTATCGGCATTATATTGAAAAATCCTTTCTGCGTGGGAAAGCGGCGACGCTCTGGAACCATTTCCGGGTATGTCTATGTATGGTCAATGTGAGATTTTATTGTTTTGTAAATGATCTGTACAAAAAACGGAGGGTGTGTACATGAGGGACGACAGCAGAATTGCCATAGTCGCAGTGGGCTACAATCGTCCGGCGTCTATGCGAAGATTGCTTGGCTCGCTGCAGGAGGCACAGTATGACTATGACGGGATTCCGCTTGTAATCAGTATCGACCAGAGCGGGACTGACGATGTGGCGCGGGTGGCGGACGAATTCTGCTGGCAGCATGGCTCGAAGAAGGTTCTGCGCCACTCTGACCGTCTTGGACTTCGCAACCATATTATTTCCTGCGGTGATCTGACAGAGCAGTACGGCGCGGTCATGATATTGGAGGATGATTTGTATGTGTCTCCGGATTTCTATAATTATGCCATGCAGGCATTGGAAAAATATGGCAGCCATCCGCGTATTGCCGGAATTGCACTGAATACCAGAAGGGAGCTGCTGGAGAGCCCTTATCCGTTCTTCCCGCTGCACATCGGTTATGATGTGTTTTTTCAGCAGTTTGCATCGTCCTGGGGGCAGATCTGGAACCGAAGAATGTGGATGGATTTTCGTGCCTGGTATAATGCGCACCAGACGCTGCCGGACAGCGTGAACGTTCCCCTGACGGTTTTGCATTATCCGGACACCTCGTGGGCGAAATTTTATCAGACTTACGTGGTGGAACAGGATAAATATTATGTGTTCAGCTATGATTCGCTGACGACGAACTTTGGCGACGCGGGAGAGCATTTTTCTCACAGCTCCGCCGCGTTTCAGTCGGTTCTCTTTTACGGAAAGAAGGAATACCGCATGCCCGGATTCGACGAGGGAGTCAAATACGATATTTACGGGGAACCAGTCGGGCTGGGACAGTATCTTGGCGTGCCGGATGAAGAGCTGACCTGTGATTTCTGGGGAAGGAAGAGGGAAGAGTCCTATAAGAAATATCTGCTGACCTGCTGTCGGAGACCCTACAGAAAGATCAGGCAATATTCTATGTGTATGAAGCCTCTGGAGTTGAATGTGATCCGGCAGATACCGGGAAATGAAATGACGTTCTATGATACTGAAGAGAGGGAATCCGGCTTTCACCCTGACAAAAAGGAGCTCTTTCGCTTTCTGGAATACGGTTATGGAGTGCTGAATGGACGGGATCTGCTGCGCTGGGCGATCGAGAAGCTGCGGCAGAAGATAAGGGGGGAATTGTGAGAATTCTTTACCTGAATACGACATATTTCGGAGGTGGGGCGGAGCAGGTCACCCGTCAGATTTATCGAGGTATGAAAGCGCGTGGGCATGAGGTCTTTGAAATTGTCTGCTACAATCTGCGCGGTGAGATAGGAGATCCTGATGTTCATGTGCTCTACCGCAGTGTTCCCGAAAAAATTTTTCACCGTGTGCAGACATACAATCGTGGAAATCATAATCTGACAATTCCCTATGCACTCCATTATATCTGCAATTTTATCAGGAAAAACCAGATTGACGCGGTGCATCTTCACAATCCTCATGACAGCTTTCTGGGAATTCGTGATATCAGAACGATTGCGGGTGTATGTCCAATGGTTTGGACATTGCATGACTTCTGGGCTTTGACGGGACATTGCGCGTCGCCCTACGGCTGTGACGATCGATGGATATATGGCTGCACGAGCTGTGAACATCTGGGAAATTATCCACGATTGCGCAGGGATGTCAGCGCAGAACAGTATCGGCGGAAGGAAAAGTATCTGACGGGAGCAGGAATCAGGTTCACAGTGCCGTCTGAATGGATGCGGGAACAGGTTGCGAAGTCTTATCTGCGGGGAGAAAACTGTGCTGTAATCTGCAACAGTCTGGATATCGCCATGTGGAATTGTCCGGATAAGGAGACGATCCGGAAAGAATATAGATTGAATACAAAGAAGTTAGTGCTCGCTTTTGTCGCCGCGGATATGGCGAAGCCCCTTAAAGGGATGCAGCTGCTGGCGGACGCGCTAGATCTTCTGGATTCGGAGCGGTTCCTGCTTTTGACAGCCGGAGACAGTAATAGAGAGATGCAAGGCCTCTTTGAGCGCTTTGAGACGGTGAGTTTTGGTTATCTTCGTGAACAGAAAAAGATGAACGAGTTTTACGCGCTTGCGGATGTATTGGTGAATCCGTCTGTTTATGAAACCTTTGGCTTGGTGAATATCGAGGCGATGGCATCGGGGACTCCGGTAGTGGCTTTTCGCGTCTGCGCGATGTCCGAGGTTGTGGGAGAGGAAGCAGGCTGGTGCGTGCCGGAGATGACAGCCCGGGCGCTTGCTGAAAAGCTGACATATCTGGAATGTCATCGCGAGGAGCTGGAGTTAAAAGCAAAATGCGCCCGCGCGTATGTTCAGAAAAAATTTGGACAGGAACATATGCTGGATCAGTATGAGGCATTGTATCGCAGTGTGCTTGTAAAAAATCGGTAAAGATGGTAAAGTAATATAGAGTGTGCGCATTGCACCCGGGAGCATGCTATGATAAAAATACGAAACAAAAAGATGGCGTATCGGATTTTTCTGCAGGTTCTGGCGGATGCCCTAATCATTACAGCCGCGGGGCCGCTTGCGATCTATATCCGTTACAATCTTTTTTTTGAGCCGCAGGCGATCGAGTTTATAGAGAATATTTTTCATTATCTGCCGATGAATCTGGTGATCACACTGGCAGCTTTTTGTGTGTGCCGACTTTATCAGGGTATCTGGAAGTATGCCAGCGCGTCCGATCTGGCCAATATTATCGTGGCCTGTCTCATATCGACGGTCACGCAGGCCGTAGGGATGGGTCTACAGGGTCTGCATGTCCCTCGCAGCTATCCTTTTATGTATTTTGCTGTTCTGACCATGGGAATTTCGGTGTTCCGCTTTACGTACCGGATCGTGGGATACCTGCAGCAGCGGCAGCGGATTATGGTGCATGCGGGAAAGAAGAACACGATGATCGTGGGTGCCGGAGAGGCGGGTTATACCCTGCTGAAAGAATTGCAGAGCAGCCGTTATATTGAGCAGAATGTCTGCTGTCTGGTGGATGATGACCCGGGCAAGCAGGGCAAGTATCTGCGCGGCGTGCAGGTGGCGGGAACGCGTCAGGATATCTGCCGTCTTGCGGAGGAGTATGACATTGATGAGATCATGATCGCGCTTCCTTCCGCCTCCCATGCGACGGTGCAGGAAATTTTGGACATCTGCAGCCAGACGAGCTGCAAGCTGAAGGTGTTGCCGGGACTCTACCAGCTTGTGAACGAGGAGGTTAGCGTTTCCAAGCTTCGAAATGTCGAGATTGAAGACTTGTTGGGGCGTGAACCGGTGGATACGCAGGTAGACAGCATCATGGACTATGTGTCGGGCAAGACGGTACTTGTGACCGGCGGGGGCGGTTCGATCGGTAGCGAGCTCTGCCGCCAGATCGCGCGGCATGAGCCGAAGCGCCTGATCATTTTTGATATTTATGAGAATAACGCGTATGATATCCAGCAGGAGCTGAAGCATGATTATCCGGAGCTGGATCTCGTTGTGCTGATCGGCTCGGTGCGCAATACGCATCGGATCAACAGTGTGTTTGAACAGTACCGTCCGGAGATTGTATACCACGCGGCGGCGCACAAGCATGTGCCGCTGATGGAGGACAGCCCGAACGAGGCGATCAAGAACAATGTGATGGGTACCTGGAAGACCGCGCAGGCGGCGGACCGCTATGGTACGCGACGTTTTGTACTGATCTCGACCGACAAGGCGGTGAATCCGACGAACATTATGGGCGCATCGAAACGGCTTTGTGAGATGGTGATCCAGATGATGAACGATCATTCTCAGACGGAATTTGTCGCGGTGCGCTTCGGAAATGTGCTCGGCAGCAACGGCAGCGTGATTCCTCTCTTCAAGAAGCAGATCGAGGAGGGGGGGCCGGTGACGGTGACACACCCCGATATCATTCGCTATTTTATGACGATTCCCGAGGCGGTCTCGCTGGTACTGCAGGCGGGGGCGCAGGCGAAGGGCGGGGAGATCTTTGTGCTTGATATGGGGAAACCGGTGAAGATTCTCGACCTTGCGCTGAATCTGATCCGTCTGTCAGGACTGAAGCCCTACGAGGATATTGATATCAAGTTTACCGGTCTTCGTCCCGGAGAAAAGCTCTACGAGGAACTGCTGATGAGTGAGGAGGGACTGAAAGGCACGGAGAACGCGCTGATCCATATCGGAAAACCGATTGAGTTCGATGAGGAGGAGTTCCTGCGGCAGCTCGCCGAGCTGGACGAGCTCTCGCGGCAGGACAGCCCATTGATCAGAGAAAAGGTGATGGAGATTGTTCCGACTTATCATATGACGACACAACAATAAAAGAAAAGAGGCGTTGCAAAATGGCACATATTTATCTGGCCTCCCCGCATATGAGCGCGGAGGGCTATGAGCAGGAATATATTAAGGAAGCGTTCGATACGAACTGGATCGCGCCGCTCGGCAAAAATGTCAATGAGTTCGAGAAGGAGCTGAGCGCTTATGTACATGCGCAGGACGCGGCGGCGCTCTCTGCGGGTACTGCGGCGATGCACCTCGCGCTGAAGGCCGTGGGCGTGGGAGAGGGCGACATCGTATTCTGTCAGTCGCTGACTTTTTCCGCGACGGCGAATCCGATCGCCTATGAGAAGGCGGTGCCGGTTTTCATCGACAGTGACCGCGAGACCTGGAACATGTCCCCGGGGGCGCTAGAGCGGGCATTCGCGAAGTATCCGAACGTAAAGGCTGTGATTCCGGTACATCTCTACGGCCTCCCGGCCAATATGGACGCCATCACCGAGATTTGTAAAAAGCACGGTGTTCCGATCATCGAGGACGCGGCGGAGAGCCTCGGAACTCTCTATCACGGACAGTACACCGGCACCTTCGGCGATTACGGCGTCTTCTCCTTCAACGGCAATAAGATCGTCACAACTTCCGGCGGCGGCATGCTCGTGTGCAGTCTTCCAGAGGAGCAGGCAAAGGAGCGCATGGCGAAGGTGCGCTTCTGGGCGACGCAGTCGCGGGAGCCGGCTCGCCATTATGAGCATAAGGAAATCGGATATAATTACCGTATGAGCAACATCTGCGCCGGGATCGGCCGCGGACAGCTTCGGGTGATCGAGCGAAGGATTGAACAGAAGCGTCATGTTTTCACTTATTATCAAGAGCATCTGGGCGATCTTGCGGGTGTATCCTTCATGCCGCTGCACGAGGGGGAGCGCGCGATCTGCTGGCTCAGCGTCATGCAGCTCTCCGACGACTGCCCGGTGAAGCCGCTCGACGTGATTTTCACGCTCGAGCGCGGCGACATCGAGAGCCGTCCGGTCTGGAAGCCGCTGCACCTGCAGCCGGTGTTCGCGGGCAGCGATTATTTTGACAACGGCGGCGTGGCGGAGTCGCTCTTCACACATGGCGTGTGCCTGCCGAGCGACACAAAGATGACGGACGCGGATCTCGAGAGGATTTGCAGCATTATCAGAGGACTGTGGAAGTAGATGAGAGAGGGTATTTACGCGCGCAGTGTCAAACGAAAACTGGATATTCTCCTGTCCGGTACAGCGCTCCTGCTGCTGAGTCCGGTGCTGCTGGTCACCGCGCTGCTGGTCCGGAAGAATCTGGGCAGTCCGGTACTGTTCACGCAGTTGCGGCCGGGACAGGGAGAGCGGATTTTCCGTATGTATAAATTTCGGACGATGACGGATGAGCGCGGTGCGGATGGGAAGCTGCTTCCGGACGAGGCGCGCCTGACGGACTTCGGAAAGTTTCTGCGTGAGAGCAGCCTCGACGAGCTGCCGGAGCTGTTCAACATCTTAAAGGGAGATATGAGCATCGTGGGGCCTCGGCCCCAGCTCGTCAGGGATATGGTATTCATGACGAAGGCGCAGCGCAGGCGGCACAGTGTGCTGCAGGGACTCACCGGCCTCGCCCAGGTGATGGGCAGAAATAATATTTCCTGGGAGGAGAAGCTTCGCTGGGATCAGAGGTATGTGCGCCATGTGACCTTTCTGGGAGATGTCTGGATTCTGATCCGTACGGTCGTGAACGTCCTGAAGAGAGAGGATATCAATACGGACGGCATGGCGACAGCGGAGGATTTCGGAGATTATCTGCTCCGCACCGGCAAGGTAAATCAGGCGACCTATGAGCGGAGGCAGCGGATTGCCCGCCGGATCTGTCAGAAATACAGTTGAAAGGCTTTCAGTATGGAACGAGAGTGGGAATATTACAATCACGCGCTGGTGCCGACGACCGCGCCGCATGTGGTTCCGGACACGTCCTGGATGGGCGACGGAAAAAAGTGGCGGGAACTGGCGGACGGAAAGCGGGCGTTGTTTGCCAGATGGATCAGCGACTTTGACTGTGGGGAAGAGACCGAGTGGTGGTGCCTTATAAAGGATACGCCTTTTGATATGATGTCCTTAAAGTCCAACAGGCGAAGCCTGATCACCCGGGGGCTGAAACGTGTGGATGTGCGGGTTATCGTTCCCGCCGACTATGCGGAGCAGATGGCGAACGTCCTGATCAAGGCCTGGAAATCTTACGACGCTCGCTATGAGGAAGGGAACGACCGGAAGCGGCTTACGGCGGAATTTGGGCAGCTTACAGTGGGCCATCTGGAGAATAACGAGTATCTGGGCGCTTTTCTGAAGGACACAGATACGATGATCGGATACAGCATCTATATCCTGCATGACGACTGGATCGAGTATTCCGTGGTGAAAACAGACCCGGAGTATCTGAATACGCAGGTCAACGCGGCGCTGGCCTATTACGGACTGCAGCGCTATATGAAGCCGGGGATCCGCTATATTTTAGGCGGCTACCGGACGATGATCCATGAGACAAATTATCAGGATTATCTTCTCAAGAATTTTGGGTATCGGAAGGCCTATTGCAGACTGCATATTCAGTACCGCCCGTGGATGAAGGCGATCGTTTCCATTCTGTATCCATGGAGAAATGTGATACAGAAGTTCAGCAAAAACCGGCTGCTCTATCAGGTCTGGTGTACGCTGCGGCAAGAGGAAATCCATCGTACCTTTTTATAAAAGAGGAAAAATACATGAATATCTGGTTTTTTAATCATTACGCGGTTCCCACGAGCCTCTACCCGCTGGCGAGGCCGTATCACTTTGCAAGTCGGCTTCAGAAGAAGGGACATAAGGTCACGATCTTCGCGGCGAGCTCCGTCCATCTTTCGGATGTAAATCTGATCACAGACGGCAGCCCGATGAAGGCGCAGAAGATCGACGGGCTGCGCTATGTCTTCCTGAAGGCGCGTAATTATGAGGGGAACGGCATAGACCGTGTTCTGAATTTTTTTGACTATACGTTGCGGCTCTTCACACAGACCCGGAAATTCAATCCGCCGGACGTGATCATGGCGACCTGTGTGCATCCGTTAGCCTGCGCGGCAGGAATTTTGCTGGCGCGAAAATATCACTGTCGATGCGTGCTTGAGATCGCCGATCTCTGGCCGCTGACGCTGGTGGAGTACGGCGCGATGAAAGAGGGGCAGCCGGTCACACGCGCACTCTACGCGCTCGAACACTGGCTTTACAAAAAGGCCGACGCGGTCGTTTTCACCATGCAGGGCGGAAAGCGCTACATCGAGGATATGGGCTGGGCGAAGGACGTTGATCTTGACAAGATTTATTATATCAACAACGGCGTCGACCTGGAGCTCTATCACCGTCAGCGGAAGGAGTGCATTCTCGCGGACGAGGATCTGGACCGGACAGATACCTTCAAGGTCATGTACACGGGTTCGATGGGCATCGCGAACTCGGTGCGCGATATTCTGGATGCGGCTGCTCTTCTGCGGGAATATCCGGCGATTCAGTTCTTCCTGTACGGCGCGGGCTATCAGGAGGAGGAGCTGAAGGCATACTGCCGCGAGAAGGGGATTATGAACGTGACCTTCAAGGGCAGGGTGGACAAGCAGTATATACCCGGTATTCTCTCGCGGGGCAATGTGAATATGCTGACCGGTCCGAGCGACCGGGTGTCCTACTATGGGATGAGCATGAACAAGATGTTTGACTACATGGCTTCGGAGCGCCCCACGATCTCGAATATTGAGACGCAGAATGATATTTTTCTGGAGAATGAATGCGGCGTGACGATCCGCCCCGGCGACCCGAAGGAGATGGCCGATACGATTCTGCGTTTTTATCGGATGGATAGGGATGAGTATCAGACTTACTGCGAGCACGCGCGCGAAGCGGTGAAGCATTATGATTTTAAATACCTGACGGACGATCTGGAAAAAATCCTGACAGGAGAGGAATGAGATGAAATATGCACTGATCGGCTGCGGCCGAATCGCAACGAACCATATCAAGGCGGTATTAAATAACGGTCTCACTTTTGCGGCGGTCTGCGATGTGGAGCCCGCGCAGATGGCGGCGCTGCTCGCAAAGCACGGTCTCGATAGGGACGGTAGTATTGCGCGCTACACAGACTATCGAAAGATGGTGGAGGAGGTGCAGCCGGAGCTTGTCGGCATCGCGACGGAGAGCGGTGTCCACGCCGAGATCGCGCTGTTCTGTATTGATCACGGCGTGAACTGCATTGTCGAGAAGCCGATCGCGATGAATATGGAGGACGCAGATGAGATTGTCCGCCGCGCTCAGGAAAAAGGCGTAAAGGTTTCCGCCTGTCACCAGAACCGCTTCAATCTGGCGGTGCAGGAGACACGCAGGGCGCTCGAAGCGGGGCGTTTTGGGAAACTGTCGCACGGTTCGATTCACGTGCGCTGGAACCGGAACCAGTCCTATTACGAACAGGCGCCGTGGCGCGGGAAATGGGCTTCCGACGGCGGTGCTCTGATGAACCAGTGCATTCACGGCATTGATCTGCTGCGCTGGATGCTCGACGACGAGGTGGAGGAGGTCTACGGCGTGACGCGGCAGCAGTTTCACCATTATCTCGAGGCGGAGGACGTCGGTCTGGCGGTTGTGAAATTCAAAAATGGCGTGATTGCGACGATCGAGGGAACGACGAATGTCTACCCACAGAATCTGGAGGAGACGCTCTATCTCTTCGGGGAAAATGGCACGGTGAAGCTCGGCGGGAAGTCCACGAATAACATTGATGTCTGGGCTTTCGCGGATGAGGAGGAAGAGGATGCCCGGAACCGGCATTTGCAGGAGGAGACCAGCAATGTCTACGGGAACGGCCACACGAGCCTCTACGCAGATGTGATTGACGCGATCAAAAGTGACAGGAAACCCTATGTGGACGCTGTGGCCGGGCGGAACGCGCTCGAGCTGGTGCTCGCAATCTACAAGAGCCAGAAGGAGGGCGTGCCGGTGAAGCTGCCGCTTAAGGGCTTCCGGAGCATCGATATGGCGGGGGAATTTGATGTTTAAAGTTGGGGAAGTGATGGCCTGCGAGCTGGCCGGGGAGGAGTTCCCGGAGCTCATCGGGCGGGAATTTAAGATATATGGCGTCTCCGATCCGGAAGCGCCCCAGAGTAACAGCATCATCTACGCGCGGACGGACGTGAGCGGAGACTATGCGGGTGTGCGGGAGAGCATTTTCGTCACTAAGACGGACGTGGAGCTGTCGGGGCTGCATGAGTCCTGTGTGCAGATCCGCGCCGCGATGCAGAAGAGCTTGTATGGCGTGCTGCTTGAACGCTTCCGTGCGCTGCTGCCGAAGCCTGTATTACAGCAGCGGGATGGCAGCTTCTTAAGCGAGGATCTGAGGCTCGGAGAGAACGTATCGATCGCCCCCTTCTGTGTGATCGGGGCGGATGTTGTGATTGGCGACAATTGCCGGATCGGAGCGGGAACCGTGATTAAGGATCACGTGCGCATTGGGAATAACGTGGAGATTCAGGAGCACTGCCTGATCGGCGTGGATGACCTCGACACGTATCGTCTGGACGACGATGTGTGCCGTGATTTGCCACATCTGGCGGGAACGATTATCGAGGACGGTTGCCTTCTGCTGGCGGGTGCCGTGCTGGCCGCGGGCGATTCGCGTACGACTGTGCTTGGCCGGAGTTCGGTGATCGGGCTCCTTGGCGACGTCGGACATAATTGTGTGGTCGGCGCGCACAGTTCGATCGGCGGAAAATCGAGCATCTCCGGACACTGCGATATTGGGGAGCATGTCTATATCGCTCCGATGGCGGTGACGACGAACCGGATGCGTGTGGGGGATCGCGCCTATCTTGGCATTGGCGCGACTGCGATCCGGGATATTCCTGCAGACGAAAGGCAGTTCGGGAATCCCGCGCGGAAGGTGCTGGAGAAGAAGGGTTAATTTATGGTTCAGAATGTACTCGAATATCTGGAAGGCAGCGCGGCAGACTGCCCGGAGAAAATTGCATTTGAGGACGCGGAGCGGAGTTTCACCTATGCGCAGGTACTGGTGGATGCGCGGCGGATCGGCAGCGCGCTTGCGCGCGATCTGCCACAGAACGCGCCGGTGCCGGTGCTGATGGAAAAGGAAGCATTTACGCTGAATGTTTTTATGGGAGCAGTCTGTGCGGGCTGCTTTTATACGCTGGTGGAGCCGGAGCAGCCGGCGGAGCGGATCCTGTCGATTCTGCGGACGCTGGAGGCGGGACTGCTAGTCACCGACCGGAAGCTCCTTCCGAAAATCGAAGAAATTGGTTTTGGGGGGAAGATTCTGCTGGCGGAGGAGCTCGCGGCCTGTGAAGCGGATGAATCGCTGCTCGCGGATCGCAGGCGGAGTTTCTGTGATGTCGACCCGCTTTACACGAATTTTACTTCCGGCTCGACCGGCGTGCCAAAGGGCGTTGTGGTCTCACACCGTTCGGTTATCGACTTTACGGAGCACTTTACCCGAATTTTCGGTTTTGGCCGAGACGACGTGATCGGGAACCAGGCGCCCTTTGACTTTGACGTGTCGGTCAAGGATATTTATCCGGCACTGAAAATCGGAGCAACAGTTGAAGTGATTCCGAAGAAATACTTTTCAATTCCGAAGAAGTTGCTCGATTTTCTCGATGAGCGGAAGGTGACGAGCCTTACCTGGGCGGTGTCGGCGTTGTGCGTGATTTCGATGTTGAAGGGTTTTCGTTATAAGGTGCCCGGAAGCATAAAGAGAGTTCTGTTCAGCGGCGAGGTCATGCCGGTGAAGCAGCTGAATTACTGGCGGGCGTATCTGCCGGGCGTGCTCTACGCGAATCTCTACGGGCCGACGGAGATCACCTGCAACTGTACGTATTATGTGATAAACCGGGAGTTCTCGGAGGAGGAGAGCATCCCGATTGGGCGAGCCTTCCCGAACGAGCGGGTCTTCCTGCTGGACGAGGAGGATGCCCTTGTGACAGAGCCGGACAGGCTTGGGGAGATCTGTGTGTCCGGCACGGCGCTGGCGCTCGGCTATTACCGGGAGCAGGGGAAGACGGATGCGGTTTTCGTGCAGAATCCGCTGCATGCACGCTATCGGGAGCCGATTTATCGCACAGGCGATCTCGGGCGCTACGGCGAGGATGGAGAGCTCTATTATGTGACGCGCAAGGATTTTCAGATCAAGCATATGGGGCATCGGATCGAACTCGGAGAGATCGAGACGGCGCTGCAGGCGCTTCCCGGGATTGCACGGGCCTGTTGTGTCTATGATGAGCCGAATACGCGGATTATCGCTTTCTATGTCGGAGAGCCGGGCGCGAAGGAGATCATCGAACGATTGACAGAACGGCTACCGCGGTTTATGATTCCCAGTGTATTCCGGCGCGTGGAGGAGATGCCGCTCACAAAGAACGGCAAGATCGACCGGAAAGTTTTAATGATACAACTCTGATGAAAAAGGAGCTTACGATGGACAGGAAAAAGCTTTCGGAACTGGTAAAGGCTCTGGGGACGCCTTCCTATGTGTTTGACACGGATATGCTGAAGGAGCGCGTGCAGCGCGTTGCGCAGAAGCTTGCGCCGACGAAGCTGTGTTACGCGATCAAGGCGAACCCCTTTCTGATTAGGGCGTTGGACGAGCTGGTGTCCCGCTATGAGGTCTGCTCCCCGGGCGAGTTTCATATCTGTGTGAAAAATGAGCTGGACATGGATAAGATCGTGTTGTCCGGCGTCTATAAGGCAGAAGAGGATGTCCGCTATGCGATGGAACAGGGCGTCCGGCATTATACCACAGAATCCGTGCGCCAGTTTCAGCTCGTGCAGCGCTGCGCGGACGAGCTTGGCAGGGAGGTGGACATCCTGCTGCGTGTGACGGGCGGCTGCCAGTTCGGCATGAGCGAGGACGATGTCCGGACGCTGCTCCGGGGGCAGAAACAGTCTTCGCATGTGGAGATTGCAGGGCTTCAGTATTTCACCGGGACGCAGAAGAAGCAGATTAAAAAGATCGCGGCGGAGCTTTCCTATATCGAGGATTTTGTCCGACGGCTGAAGGAGGAGGAGGGCTTTGTCGCGCGGACGCTGGAGTATGGACCGGGACTCGGCGTGCCCTACTTCACGAAGGATGATTTTGAGGAGGACGAGCGGCTGCTGGACGAGTTCGCAGCACTCCTTGAGAAGGAGCGGCCCTATGAGCTGGTCTTTGAGATGGGGCGTTATCTTGTTGCATCCTGCGGTTATTATATGACGCAGATTGTTGACCAGAAGAAAAATGACGCAGTAAATGTCCTGATTGCAGATGGCGGTATTCACCACGTCAATTACTACGGGCAGAATATGGCGATGAAAACGCCGGTTCTGTCATATGTTCCGCAACACCCACTGGAGTGCGTGGAGGAAGAGGAGTGGACGGTGTACGGCTCCCTTTGCACGACGGCGGATATTTTGCTGAAACGGCTGCCGCTCACGGATGTGAGGGTTGGAGACTACCTGGTTTTCCACAACATCGGCGCCTACGCGGTGACGGAGGGCATTTACCTCTTCCTGAGTCGGGATATGCCGAAGATTTATCTATATAGTGAGACGGCGGGGCCGGAGCTGGTCCGGGAGGCGCTTGAGACTTGGAAATGGAATTCATAGGAGAGGAAGGCGGGAAAATGCCGGAAAGAGAACATCTGGAAAGATATAAAATAATTCTGATGAGCGCCCTATTGTGGGGACTTTGCGCGCATGGGATGACGCTTTTTAATAAATATTCCTTTCATGATGATTCATCCCTGTTTACCCTGGGAGGCACCTATTATCTCGGCAGATGGATGCTGGGAATACTCGGCGATCTGAATACCTGGCTTTTCGGGAGCACCTATTACAGCCTGCCGCTGTTCAATGGGATTCTGACTGTTTTGTTTATCGCGCTGTGCGCGATGCTGCTGGCAGACCTGTTTCAGGTAAAAAATCGCTGGCTGCTGACGGCACTGACGGGCATTATGGTCGTATTCCCAGTGATTACCAGCGGTTTTGGCTATATGTTCACTATGCCGTATTATCTTCTGGGTACGCTGCTGGGTGTGCTTGGCGCATATCTCTCCTGCAGGGCGCGGAAGTGGTATCTTTACCTGCTCGGACTGTTTCTGATGGCTTGTGGGGTCGGCACTTATCAGGCTATGATCCCGGTGTTTGTCAGCGCGATTCTGTTTTACGCGCTGATGGAGACGGCAAAGAAGAAAGAGACAGAGTGGAGGGCGTTTTTTCGGATCGGCTGCAAAAGCATCGTTTCCTGTGCGGGCTTTATGGCGATCTATTTTGCGATCATGAAGCTGTCGCTTGCGATCACAGACAATCAGCTCTCAGATTATCAGGGCATCAGCACGATGGGCGCGACTTCCGTTAAGGGATACATCAAAAGAGCGCTTGTCGCCTACCGGGAATTTTTCTCACCTACCGACGGTGTGAGCGGGAATATGTATCCTTTTTCGACGGATATTGTATACCGGCTTCTCCTTATTCTGGCGTTGATCGGAACAGTGAACCTGTTATACCGCAGCTGGAAAAAGAGCCGACAGCTCTGCCTGCAGGTGCTGGTATTTGTGGTCTGTATCCCGCTGGCGGTGAATTTTATCTATGTGATGTGTACTTTTGAACAGGTGGACTCGCTTATGACCTATGGAGAAGTCATGTTCTATGTCTATTTCGCGTGGCTTGTGGAGGCCGGATTTTTGCCGGAGCTTCCCATCCGCCAAATTGGAGAGAAGGCGCGCCGCGCGCTGCCGGCGCTTGGTCTGGGTCTGCTTTTGCTGTTGAACGTGATGTATATTCGCTTCGACAATATTTGTTATCTCAAGGCGGAGGTCATGCAGTCGGAGGGTATCAGCTATTTTACCATGCTGGCCACACAGATTAAGAGCGTGGAGGGTTTCACGGATGAGACGCCGGTTGTGTACGTGAATGAATTTGCGAAATACGACTATACATCCGGCAGTATCAGTCTTCAGGAATTTAAGGAGATCGAGATTGTGCCCTACGACAGCAGCAGTATTTTAAATAATTATGCATGGCGCATCACGATGAAGATCTGGTGCAACTTTGACCCGGAAACGCGAGACGCCTCCGAGTATGAGAACCTGCAGGAGGTTCAGGAGATGCCGTGCTATCCGGATTCAGGTTCTATCAAGATGATCGATGGTGTGATTGTGGTCAAGTTTTAGACAACAGGAGGATGAAAAGATGGAGGAATTACTGGAACTGCTGGCGGAACTGAAGCCGGAGATTGATTTTGGGACGGAGAAAGAGCTAATCGATGACGGTACTCTTTCGTCTTTTGATGTGATTACGCTGATCGCGGAGCTGGAGGAGCGCTATGCGGTGGAGATTCCGGCGGAGGAGATTGTACCGGAGAATTTTAACTCGGCGGAAGGTATTTGGAAGCTTCTTGGAAAGTTAAAGGAGGAAGCATAGGATGCAGTTTCGGGATTTAAAGAGCCAGTATCGGGCATTAAAAGGGGAGATGGACGCGGCGATTGAGGCTGTCCTTGACTCTTCAGATTATATTGCGGGAGACCAGATCGACGAACTTGAACAGGATCTCGCGGACTACATTGGAGTACGAAACTGTGTGAGCTGTGGAAACGGGACAGACGCGCTTGTGCTGGCGTTGAAGGCCTGGGGTGTCGGTAGCGGGGACGCGGTTTTCGTACCGGATCACACCTTTTTCTCCTCGGCGGAGTCCGCGGCCTTCGTCGGCGCGACGCCGGTCTTCGCGGACGTGTCGGAGGATACCTTTACGATTGATCCGGAGAGCCTCACGCGTGTGATCGATGCGGTCGTCGCAGAGGGAAAACTAAAGCCGCGTGCGATTGTTGTGGTCGATCTCTTTGGCCTTCCGGCGGATTACGAGCGGCTTCGTAAGATCGCGGACCGTTATGGTCTCTATATTCTTGAGGACTGCGCGCAGGGTTTTGGTGGCGTCTACCATGGGAAACAGGCGGGAAGCTTCGGTGATATTTCCACGACCTCCTTTTTCCCGGCGAAACCGCTGGGCTGCTACGGCGACGGCGGCGCGGTGTTCACGGACAACGATGAGTGGGCGGCGCTGATCCGTTCGATGCGGGTGCACGGCAAGGGCAGCAGCAAGTATGACAATGTCCGCATTGGTATGAATTCCCGCCTCGACACGATCCAGGCGGCGGTGCTGCAGGTGAAGCTGAAAGCTTTTCAGGAATATGAGCTGAAGGACGTGAATACGGTGGCGGCGCGTTACACGGAAGCGCTGCAGGACTGTGTGAAGGTTCCGCGTGTGCCGGAGGGTTATTATTCGAGCTGGGCCTCTTATAATATCCTCTTGAGGGATGAAGAACAGCGCGATGCGGTTCGAGCATATCTACAGGAAAACGGTGTGCCGACGATGATCTATTATCCGAAGGGGCTGCACCAGCAGAAGGTCTTTGAGGATGTCTGTCTGTACGGCGAGAGTCTTGCGGTGACGACCGATATCTGCAAGCGCACGCTGGCGATTCCGGTATCGCCTTATCTATCCAATGAAGATCAGGATCGCATTATCCGCCTGATCCGGGAAAAGACGGGAGCTGACGCATGAAAATACTGCTGATCTCTTATGATTATTACGCATACGATGGGCGGCTGCGTGAGCTGGTCCGGGCTGCGAAGGAGCTCGGGAAAGTATGGTATATCACCCGCGCGTCGGAAGGGGAGGAGCCACAGGAGGCGACGCATATCCTCTATCCGGATCATGGCTACAGCAATTTTATCTTCTTTGTGATGCAGCAGATCCAGCGGGTCGGCGCACAGGATGTGATCTTTGTTGACAACCGCAAGGGTATCATTCCGGGTGTGATCGCGAAGCGGATGACGGGCGCGCGCTACATGGTGCAGGACTGTCGGGAACTCTATGACTGCAAAAGCGCGGTCGGCCTTTCCGGTCGGCTCGGCTGCATGGTGGAGAAGATCTTTACGCGGCGCTCGGACGTAGTCATCGCGGCGAACGCTTACCGCGTGAAGATTATGGTGAAGAAATTTCGGCTGAAGGCTGAGCCGCTGAACTATGAAAATATCCGCTGCCTTCGCTATACTTCGCAGGAAAGGCGTGAGCTGGTGGAGCAGGAGTGCGCGGAGTTTTTTAAGGAGAAGAAATTTCGCATCATCTCCACAGCGGGCTGCGATATGAGCCGCACGACCGGGAAGATGATCGAGGCGCTGAAGGGTCTTGGAGAGGACTACGAATTACTCCTGATTGGCGAAAGCGAGGAGGAGGACGAGCAGATCGCCCGCGGCATGATTCAGGAGCTTGGACTCACCAATGTGAAGATTTTCCCGCGCATGGATCAGGATCATCTGAAATATTTTATCGGACACTCGCAGGTCGGCATGGTGACTTACCACCAGCGCGACCTGAACAATAAATACTGTGCGAGCGGAAAGATTTACGAGTTCCTGTTTGAGGGGATTCCGGTCGTGACATCCACGAATCCGCCGCTTAAGGATTTTTGCGAGAAGTATAAGGTTGGCCGTGCTTCTGACGATTATGAGGCTGCGATCCGTGAGGTCGCCGGAAATTATGGGCGCTGGACGGCCGCAGTGGAGCGTTTTGTGAGCCGTGCGGATGTGGAGCGAAATAATCACAGACTGGCGGAGCAGATTCGGGAGCGCCTGAAGGAGAAGACACGATGAGAAAAGTAATGCTGGTGTTCGGTACCAGGCCGGAGGCCATCAAGATGTGCCCGTTGGTAAACGAGCTGAAGACGCGGCCGGGGATCGAGACGGTCGTCTGTGTGACCGGTCAGCACCGGCAGATGCTGGATCAGGTGCTGGAGGCATTTTCGGTTGTGCCGGACTATGACCTGTCGATCATGAAGGAGCGGCAGACGCTGTTCGACGTGACGACCAATATCCTGAATCGCATTCGCGAGGTGCTGGAAAAGGTCGCGCCCGACGTGGTGCTCGTCCACGGCGACACCTCCACGACCTTTGTGACCGCGCTCGCCTGTTTTTATCTGCAGATTCCGGTCGGACACGTAGAGGCGGGTTTACGCACCTATAATCTTTACTCACCTTATCCGGAGGAATTTAACAGACAGGCTGTCAGTATCATTTCGCAGTATAATTTTGCTCCGACCGAGCTCTCGAGGCAGAACCTTCTGCGGGAAGGAAAGAATCCTGACACGATCTATGTGACCGGCAACACGGCGATCGATGCCCTGAAGACGACGGTGCGGGAGGACTATACACACCCGGAGCTTGACTGGGCGGCGGGCAGCCGCCTGATCCTGATCACCGCGCATCGCCGCGAGAATCTGGGCGAACCGATGCGGCATATGTTCCGCGCGATTCGTCGTGTGTGCGACGAGCACCCGGATATTCGGGCGATCTATCCGATCCACATGAATCCGGTCGTTCGGGAGACCGCAAACGAAATTCTCGGGGACGATGAGCGGATCCGTATCATCGAACCGCTCGATGTGCTTGATTTTCACAATTTTCTGGCGCGAAGTTATCTTGTCCTGACGGACAGCGGCGGGATACAGGAGGAGGCGCCCTCCCTTGGAAAGCCGGTGCTCGTCATGCGTGACACGACGGAGCGGCCGGAGGGAATCAAGGCCGGCACGCTGAAGCTGGTCGGCACGGACGAGAGCGTTATCTATGACAATTTTAAGCTGCTGCTCGAAGATAAGGCGGCCTATGAGGCCATGAGTACTGCGAGCAATCCCTACGGCGACGGTTTCGCGAGCAGGCGGATTGCCGATATTCTGGAAGGAAAAGCATGAATCTATATCTGCTGGTGTTTTTGCTGTTGGCGGCGGGAGCCGTGCTGGAATGGTTCCGTCCTCAGTATAAAAACAATATTTACAGAGTATGCTGGCTGTTGATGACCGCGCTGCTCTGCCTGCGTTATGGGCAGGGGACGGATTATATCACTTACGAGGCGATCTACAACTCGATTCCTCTGGCGGTCGATTTTTCCAAAGGCTATGTTTTTGGCGTTTATCCGGAAATCGGCTGGAGGCTTCTGAGTGCGCTGTTCCGTGCGTTTCATGCGCCGTTTTGGGTTTTTACAGCGGCGCTTGGCCTTGCGGAGATGCTCCTGCTTCACCGTGCGCTGACGAAATATGTGCCGCAGCGCACGGCGGGGCTTTTTCTTGCGTATCCGGTGCTTTTTCTTGTATATATGGTGTCGGGACTGCGGCAGGGGCTTGCCATGTGCCTGTTTCTGGGTATCGCGCTGCCTTTCTATCTGGAAAAGCGCTGGGCTGCATATATCGTGACTGTCCTGACTGCCGCGGGTTTTCACAAGGCGGGATGTATCTGGCTGATTTTGCCTTTTGTCTATTATTTTTCAGTCAGGATTATGCTGGCCTTTACCGCACTGGCTGCTGTGGGGGGACTGCTTCTGCAGATTCCGGCTGTGGAAAATACAATTATGGCGATACTGCCCTCCTATCATCTGTGGCAGTTCCTGTGCGAGGGTGAGATCAGCTGGTTTGCGTTGGCGGAGCGTTTGGTCAGTTTTGCGGTTTTGGCAGGGCTCTGGTTTCTGCTGCGCAGGGCGGGAGAGGAGCTGGAGCAGTCGACGGAGCTTTTGCTAAAGGCTTATATGTGTGGCGTATGCCTGTATTTACTGCTGATGCAGAACAGTTATTATGCCAGCCGCTATGCGGTCACGTTCAAGATACTGGAATGCGTGCTGGTGCTTCGTCTGATTACGAGGAAACATCGGATAGCGAAGGCAGGAGCTATATTTTTCCTTGGGCTTACGCTGCTCATGGGACTAAAAAATATGAATGCGATGATTCGTGAGGGATTTTATGATTCCTCGCAGGTGAATCTTTTAAACTTTCCCTATGTCTCTGTATTCAGGCAGGATCAGATCAATGAATATCTTTCCTATGACGAGAATTATCAGATCATTTTGGAGAGACAGCTGGAGGATCAGGAGCTGTGGATACTGGAGGATGGAACGGAGTAAAAAAGTATGCGGCTTGAAATTTTACAGACATCACTGCTGTTTTTCGGGGGAACCTGTCTCTCGGGCTATGCGGTGCGGCGTCTGTTAAAACTGGAAAAAGAGGGCATCCTCTTCTCTGTGGCACTGGGAGCATTTTGCTGGTGGGCTCTGATGGAGCTAATTCTTGTGCCCATGACGATGAGACTTGCAAGTTTCAGCAGTTTTACCGTTATTTACAGTGTGGCAGTGGCGATTTTCGCGCTGGCGGGGCTGTTTTGCTGGCGGGATATTCTGGACGATTTGAGGAAATTTGCCGGGAACTGGAGACAGTATCTGACACTGGGGCATCTGGCGGCGCTGTTACTCATTGTTTTTGAACTGTGGTTTATTCACCATCATATGTATCTGGAGTGGGATGACACTTATTATGTGAATCTTGCGAATGAGGCAGTCTCTTCGGACAAAATCTACTGGGTTTATCCGGAGACCGGTGCGCAGGCAGATTTTGACAAGCGCTATGTGCTTTCGCTCTGGCCGATCTTCTATGCGTGGCTCTCAAGGCTCATCGGCGTGGTGCCGACGGTCATGGCGCATATGATTATGCCATGGCTGATGATTCCGCTTGCCTATGTGGTCTATGTATTGATCGGAAGGCGGCTTTTTGAGGATGATGTGCAGCTGCAGGGGATGTTTCTTGCATTTGCGGTTCTTATTCATCTGTTTATGAGCGGGGAGCATACGACCGGTCTGACCTTTCTCGCCATCACTCCGTGGGTTGGGAAGGGTGTGCTGGCGGCGATCATCGTTCCGGCGCTGTTTTACTGGATTTTGCGCGCAGCTCATGACAATGGCGCGGGAAATTGGATTCTGCTCGGGATCACAGGCCTAGGAGGCTGCCTTACTTCCTCCGTGGGAATTTTGCTCGCGCCGTTGTTTATCGGCCTGTCGGTTTTTCTGCTCTCGCTGCAGAAGAGGCAAATCCGCTATCTGGCATATGGAATTCTTTCCTGTCTGCCTTGTATTCTGCTCGGACTTTACTATATCCGTCTGACGCACTGAGGGAGGTATCGGATGCAGGAATTTTTTGAAATCGCGACAACAGATTTCGCGGCGACCTTTGAAGGGGCGTGGATGCTTCCACTTCTGCTGCTCAGCGCGGGGTTGATTTTGTGGAAGGAACCGGACTGGACGAGAAAGATATTGCTCGGCGGACTTCCTCTTGCAGCGATTTTCATCTACTGGTTTCTGCCCACCGGAATGTTGCTCATGAAGCTGCTGGGAGAGAATATCTATTGGCGTATCCTTTGGCTGATCCTGCTCGCGGTGACCATTCCCTATGCGCTGTGCCTGCTTCTTCGCAGATGCCGGGGGCTGCGCAGACAGGCGGCGTTTCTGTTGTGCCTTGTATTGCTTGCGCTGTGCGGGACGCCGTTGCTTGCCTCGGAGGAATTTCTGGATTCCACAAACGAATATAAGATACCGCAGTATGTGATCGATGTCTGTGAGTTGCTGCCGGAAAATATTCATGCGGTGGTGTCTAATCGACTTTTGCCCTATATCCGTTTATATGATACGAGCATTACGCTGGAGTATGCGCGCAATGCCTTTGTCTTTGTTTCGCTGGAGGAGGGAAGGAGCGATATTGAGAAGCTGTATCTGGAGATGCAGGAGGATGAGATCGACTTGTCTGTGTTGGCGCCGTTGGCGAAGTCTGAGGGATGTACCTTTATTGTGCTTTCTAATACGCGTACGTATATAGGAGAGTGGGAAGATAATGGATATACAAAATATGCTTCAACGGACGAGTTTGATATCTTTGTGGATATGGACTACGAGGAGGGTGAGGATACGAGAAAATGGATAGATTAAAAGAACTGAAACCATTTGTGAAAATCTATGTGATACTGATTGCGGTATTCTTTCTGTCTATGACGCTGGTGTACTGCATTCCGACGTCGTGGATACAGGACAATGTGGATAAATCTCTGGAAGTGATGGAGTCGGAAGGTGAGCGCCCCGTTTATTTCTTTTATCGCCACAGTGCAATTGTGGACAACCACACGGATATGCTGATGTACGAGAGCCTGATTCCGGTCAAGGAGGAATACAACGCCATACAGGCGTCGGTCAGCGTCAATTCCTATCCGAGATATTGGCATGGCTATCAGGTAATTCTGCGGCCATTGACGATCCTGTTTCAGGTACAGGAACTGCGCTATCTGGGAATGCTTCTGTTTTATATCCTCTTCTTCTGGAGCGCATGGCTGGTTGCGCAGAAGGCAAAGCCATCCTGCGCTGTATTGTATGTGTTGTCGGTGGCCAGTGCTTATCTGGCGGTTGTCACGACCTGTTTTCAGTATCTGACGAGCTTTTATGTGCTCTTCGGTGCGCTGATTGTGCTTCTGTCCGGATACGGACAGCGTAAGAAGCCTATGAATTTTTTTCTCTTCTTCTTCGTGACGGGAATGGTGGAGAATTTCTTTGATTTTCTGACCTATCCGATTATCACGCTCGGAATTCCGCTGGTCGTCCTGCTATGGCTGCGGGTTCGTGATGAACAGGCTGATTTTAAGGGCAATCTTCGCTTTACTCTGGGATCCAGCCTGTCATGGGGGCTGGGCTATGCCCTGACCTGGGTGGCAAAATGGGTCATTGCCGTGCTTGTCCTGGGAGTGAGTACTTTTGCGCAGACTATCAGCGTTATTCAGTATCGGCTGAATGGAAATGAGGAGGATCCTCTGGATAGAATGGGGACGATTCGCCGAAATCTGAAAGCCTGGCTAAATGTGCAGGATAATGGAGTGATCAGCTGGAGTAAGATTGTATTGCTGCTTTTCATCATCACGTTGATCCTGATTATTGTAAGAAAGTTGAAGGATCGAAAAACGGTCGCCGCATACCTGCCGATTCTGCTGGTGGCCGCCTATCCCTATGTCTGGTATCTGGTGATGTCGAATCATTCGCAGATCCACTTCTGGTATACTTACCGCGCTCAGATCGTTACCATGTTTGGTGTGCTGATGTTTATTGCAAGTGTATTGAGGGAAAGGCGAGAATAAAGGAATGAGACAAGCCGTCCGCGTCAGCGCAGGCGGCTTTTTCTTACCCAGTCGACCAGTTTTTGTCCGAAGAGCGTCTTTGCCCCCAGTTTAAGGTAAAAGACACACTCACGCACAACGCGGGAAAAGGAAAACCGGAATACGCCCAGTTCCTGCTGCATGCGTTTCTGTTCGCGGTGGGAGCGTAGTTTATTTTTGTCCGAGTATCCGGCGATCTCGTAGATTGCGACCGGTTTTGGACGGTATGCGAAAACTTTGCCCTTTAGGTACATACGCAGAAAAAAATGATGATCGGCGCAGATGCGATAGGAAGTGTCGTAAGGTATCTGCAGAAGCAGCTCACGCCTTATGAATGCCGATTGGTGGCAGAAGGCCATCTCCTCTGTCAGCCGTTCCAGGGGAAGTGCCGGATAGAGCTTCTGCCTGCCCTGATAGACGCAGATCGTGTCGCCATAGAGAATCTGGGTATCCTCCTCCGCGGGGAAGAATTCTGAGAGAATGTGGGCTGATGCGAGTAGGTCGCCGGCGTTCAGGAAAAGAAGCCATTCGCCCTCAGCCATCTTCGTGCCCTTATTCATGGCGTCATAGATCCCTCCATCCGGTTCGGAGATGAAGCGGAACGGAATACCTTTTCTGTCAAATGCGGTTCTGGACTTTTTAAGAAGGCTTACTGTGCCGTCGTCGGAGGCGCCGTCTATGACCAGATATTCAAAATCCGCGAAGTCCTGTGACAGGACATTTTCCATAGTGGCCTGTAGTTGAGCCTTCGCATTTCTGCAGACTGTGATGATTGATAACATTGGAATTCCCATTGTCCACGTACCCTTCTTATTTGATGAGAACCAGAGCTGCTGTCGGGGCGAAACAGCTGATTAGTGCCGCATATAAGAAACCAGGCCTGCCATATACAGAATAAGGCCGGCCAGGAGCAGGATGATCCCGGCAATCATGAGATATTCCTGATAGACAGAGCCGATTCCCGCAATCACAAAGATACCCCGTAAAAGACTGCTCACCGTCATCGCGGCCACACCGGAGTGGTACAGGTTCGCAGACATCTGGCTTCGCCTGGGAATTTCCTGGAAAACAAACAGGATGACTGCCGGAAACAGTCCCAGCACAAGAGGCAGCGCAAAGAGATATGTCATGTATCGCGAGCGCACCCCATGCGAAAACTGATCATAAATTAAAAAGAAAACCAGGCAGAATATGGTAATACACAGATAGGTGACAACTTCTTTTTTTCCTTTTTTATTTTCCGATATAGACAATATCGCTGACCCCTCTTTCTCCGGCGGTAGTGCCGCTGGTAGGATTATTGACCACATTTCCCATAAACCACATAGTAGAGGAACCGCCCCCATCAAGATTGTAAGCGGTCTGGCATCCCAGCTCCTGCATAACTTCAGCAAGTTCATACAGAGTAAGTCCCTCGCTCTCTGCCTGCCTGCCGTCCGATACCGTGAAGACATAATGGAGCGGTTCTATGATTCCAATCGCAGTTCGGGGATTGCTGGTCATGGATGCGTCAACCTCTGTTTCCTCATCTACTGCGAGTTCATAGTCCTTCACAAGACCCGGGCCGAAAGAAAAGATATGTTGCGCTCCTGCTTCTGCCAGAATCTCAGCCTCTGAATCCCGCTCGTCCACGATTTCCATACGTCCGTCTTCATAGATCACCAGATCTTCGTTGTACCAGCTGTCTTGCAGGCTTGTGCGATACAGGTATCCGTTGCGCATCACGTAGCCGGTATCGCGAAAACCATAAAAATCTCCATTGATGGCCAATATGGCACCGCAGTCCTCCGCGATGGTGGAGGTTTTCTCTGTCAGATTGCGCCCGAAGGCGCCCTGAGCCAGCCCGGTGCGGAGATAAGAGGGGTCTGACAAGATGATATCTGCCACATAGATCCAGGTATTATATCGATTCAGGGTAGTGATGCGGATGGAAATCTCATCGCTGACATAGCTGTCTTCTGTGACTTCTCCCTCGATTTCCTGTTCTGTGGCATATTCTGCTGCGCTGAACTCCGGCTCCACGGCCTCAATTTCCGCCCAGGTGACCACGTCGTGTGGGATCAGGAATGTATTCAGAAGGGTGAAGAGGGCATAGCCTGTCAACAGGATGCCGAAAATCCATGGCCAGAGATTTTTCCTGTGTTTCTGTACGCTCATCAGGCTTCCTCCCGATTTTTATTAAATACCCAGTTCTTCTGGATGATAAAGCTGATAAAGAATAGGCAGCAGTCTACCAGGATTTTTGCAGCGACATCCGGAAGGATAAATGACAACGCGGAGACGCACGCGGCGCTGACCAGCATCTGTCCCAGGAACAGAAGCAGATAGCGGACGGCCTCCCCTCCCACAGGCATTGTGCTGTGGAAGCTCCAGACATGGTTCATAAAAAAATTGACCACGCCGGAGATAATCCGTGCCAACACAGTCGCGAGAAATACCTTCTGCGCCTGCGGCAGCATGAGGGTAGAGGTCAGCATGATGAAAAACAGAAAGTCCACTGCAGCGCCGGTCAGGGAAGAGAAGGCAAAACGCAGAAATCGTCCATAGACCCTGAGGGAATCTCTCAGCGGGCGAAAATGGGAGGTCTGATTGCCATCCTGATAGACGGTCTGGATAGGTATAAAATGAAACGGCAGGATGGCTGCCGCGTCCATCAGAAAATTCATCTCATATTCATATCGGTCGCCGTCCTCCTGAAGGGCAAGTGCTTCCAGTTTTCCGGGAATGCCACGAAGCCCGGTCTGCGTGTCCGAACAGTGGACACCATTCGTAAGGCGAAAAAAAGCGGAGGTGAAACGGTTTCCCAGCAGGCTTCTGAGGGGTACTCCCTGCGCCTTAAAATCGCGGATTCCCAGAACGAGGACATCCGAATTCTGTTGCAGGACATCCGCAATCTTCCGAATGTCATCAGGCAGATGCTGCCCGTCTGCATCCGCTGTGATATAGGAGTTGTTCTTGCCAAACAGCTCGATGGCCGTTCGGATACCGGTTTTCAGAGCAGCGCCCTTTCCGCGGTTCCGGTCATGCGTAACTACAGTCCCGTATTCCTCAGCCTTCCTGAAAATATCCAGACAGGCTTCTCCGCTTCCGTCATTCACTATGATAATCTTTTCCAGTTCTTTCTGTCGCAGTTGCTGCAATAGATGAATAAGCTTTTCCTCCAGCTGATATGCCGGTATAATGACAACACTTTCAGACATAACAATAGCTCCCTCTCCCGGTATTGGGTCAGACAAAATAGTTGTCCCTCAACAATTGTTAATATTTTCCCATAATACGATTGTTTTGTCAAACAGAACATGGCGGGTGTAAAATCACCTGCTGTCTTGTAAAAACATGCCGGAAGTGATAAAATATTATAGATTATGTTTATGAGGTAATGATTTCCATGGATAAATATGACCAGTTCAAGCGCCTGCTCCGGCTTGGGATCGCAGGGCTGGAGATATTGATAGAAACCGCATTTTTTGCATATGTCTGGTATGCCATTTACAATGAGCGGCGCTGGGCGGCCTTTGAAAACAAGGGAAATCTGATGATGATCGGATTTTACGTGTTCTATCTGATCATTTTTATCTATATGTATGGCGGCACAAAATATGCGTACTATACCAAGGGGCAGCTGATCCTGTCACAGACGTTGGGCTCTGTATTCGCGAATACGGTGATGTATATCCAGATTATCATGGTGTTCGGGCGCTTCCCCTTTCCGACGGCTTGGCCGATGGTTGCGCTCTGCGGTGTAGATCTTGTGGTGGCAGCGCTTGTGAACCAACTTTCGGACGGCATGCTGCGGCGTCTGTTTCCACCAAAAAGGTTGTTGCTGGTCTGTGATGCACAGTATCAGGCGGATCTCGTGCAGAAGCTCTCAGTGCGTAAAGATTTATATGAGATTACCCGCTGCGTTCCGACATCTGAGCCGTTGGCAAGCCTGCAACGGGAGATTCAGAGCTGCGATGCCATGATGCTCTATGGGCTGGATGAGCAGAAGCGCAATATTCTGATCAAATTCTGCTATGAGCAGTCCATCCGCGTCTATATCGCGCCGGAGATTTCAGACATTCTGCTGCGCGGCGCGGATCGCGTGCACTCCTTTGATACTCCCTTTCTGCTGCTGCGCAACGCCGGGCTCTCCTTTGAGCAGCGCATTGCGAAACGCGCGATGGATATTGTGATTTCCGCAATTCTTCTCGTGATTGCGTCGCCCTTCATGCTGTTGACCGCGATCGCGATCAAGGCGGAGGACGGCGGTCCGGCGCTCTATAAGCAGGAGCGTGTGACGATCGGTGGGAAGAAGTTCTATATTTATAAGTTTCGCAGCATGGTCGTGGACGCGGAGAAATATGGTGCGCAGTTTTCCACGAAGCATGACAGCCGTATTACAAAGGTCGGCCATTTTATCCGTGCGGTGAGGCTGGACGAGCTGCCGCAACTTTTCAATATTCTGAAGGGCGACATGAGCATCGTGGGGCCGCGGCCTGAGCGCCAGCAGTACATTGAGGAGTTCTGCCGCGAGACACCGGAATTCATCTATCGGTTGAAGGTGAAAGCGGGACTGACCGGTTACGCCCAGATTTACGGGAAATATAACACGACCCCGCTGGACAAGCTGAAGCTTGACCTGATGTACATCGAGAGCTACTCGATCCTATTGGATATTCGGCTGATCTTCCTGACTTTGAAGATCATGTTCACGAAGGAGAGTACGGAGGGAGTGGAGGACGGACAGAACCATGCGTAGATTCTGGATTTTTAACCATTATGCGACGACGCCGCAGACGGGACCGCTGCTTCGCCACTTTTATTTCGCAGAGTATCTGAAGGAAAAGGAGATCGAGACGACGGTCTTTGCGGCGAATGAGCTGCACCAGACCGGCGGCACGGTCGATACGCAGGGCGCATCGTATCTCAGAACAGAGGAGGAGGGCGTTCCTTTCGTTTTTGTTCGCACGAGTAAATATCAGGGCAATGGCCTTTCCCGTGTGCGGAATATGCTTTCTTTTTTTCTCGGCCTGCTGCGCATCAGCGGAAAATACGCGAAGCAGTACGGAAAGCCGGACGTAATCATGGGCTCGAGCGCGCACCCGCTGACGAGCATTGCGGGTATTCTGATTGCGAGGAGATTTCACGTCCCGGCGATCGTTGAGGTGCGCGACCTCTGGCCGGAGGCGATTTTTTCCGTCGGGAAACTGAAAATGGAGAGTCTGCCGGGGCGGCTTTTAAGCGCCGGGGAGAAGTGGATGTACGTCCATGCGGACGCAATCGTCTTCACGAAAGAAGGGGATGTCGACCACATCAAAGAGATGGGCTGGGATCAGGAGCACGGCGGAAAGATTGACCTCGGGAAATGTCACTATGTCAATAATGGTGTAAACCTTTCCGATTTTTACGCGAGCATCGAGCATGACATCCTGCCTGACCCGAATCTCACCGACGAGAGTTTTCGGGTGACCTACACCGGCACGGTTCGGCCGGTCAATAACGTGGGGAACCTGCTCGACACGGCAAAGCTTCTTAAGGAGCATAAGGATATTCGTTTCCTGATCTTTGGCGGCGGCAGCGAGCTCGAAACGCTGAAAAAGCGCGCGGCGGACGAGCGGATCGACAATGTGGTTTTTAAAGGATTTGTCGAGAAGAAATATATCCCGTATATTCTCAGTCGGTCCTCTGTCAATGTGCTGAACTACTCACAGTCCAACTACAACTGGTCGCGCGGAAACAGCTCCAATAAGCTGTTTGAGTATATGGCGAGCGGCAAGCCGTTGATCTCCACTGTGCGTATGGGTTACAGTATTCTTGACCGCTACGAGTGCGGCCTTTCTCTCGATGAGTGCACGTCGCAGGCACTGGCGCGGGAGATTCTAAAGATTCACGACATGCCGGAGGAGGCCTATGCGCAGATGGGACAGAACGCGCGGGAGGGGGCGAAGGATTTTGACTTCCCTGTCCTGACGGAGAGGCTGTATCAGGTGATCGAGAGTGTTCGGTAAAATTAAAAAATATTATAATACCTTAAAATATTTAAAAAAAAGCCAGATCATGTATCTGGTGAAAAACCGGCTGACCCGTGGGAAAACAGCTGTGACGGCGGCACAGGCGCCGGGACGCCGCGTGCTGCCCCTGTGGTGGGAGACGCTGGATGAGGATCCGTTATATCTTCAGCGTTTTGATGCGGAAGAAATTCTCTGCGGAAATGTGACGCTGCTGCATGAGGATCGAAAGGCGGCCGGGGAACATTCCCACTTGTGGAATTTTAACCTGCATTATCTGGAGTATCTGATCCCGCTCGTAGCAGAGTACCGGAGAACCGGCGAGGAGCGCTGGTACGCGGGCTTTAAGGAGGCCTGTATTGGCTGGATTCGCGATAATCGTTCGGGCGACGGAGACGGCTGGCATCCCTACACAATTTCGCTCCGTCTGACCAATCTTCTGATCTGTATGGATGGTCTCGGTGAAATTCTGGAGCAGGATGGGGAGTTTGTGCGAGAGCTCAGCGGCAGCATGTACGCACAGTATCTGCACTTGCAGCGCAATTTGGAGCGGCATCTTCTTGCAAACCATTATTTTGAAAATCTGAAGGCGGTTCTGCTGGGAAGCCTTTACTTTCGGGAAGAAAACACCTATAGTAAATACAGGGCGCTTTTAAGGCGTGAGATCGCGGCGCAGATTCTGCCGGACGGCGTGCACTATGAGCGCAGCCTGATGTACCATAAGATTATTCTGGAGGATTTGATGCGTGTGGCGGGGGCTTTGTCCGGCATTGACGACGACTTTGGCAGAGAACTTCTGGAACCGATACAGCGCATGGCAGACGCCATGTGCGTGCTGGAGGAGGGCGCCGGGCGCACGCCGCTCTTCAACGATGCGGGTGACAATGTTGCGCGGTCGATGGAGAGCCTGCTGAACGGCCTGCGGGAGCAGTTGAGAATAGTGCCCACTCATCCGGCAAAAAGGGCTTTTCCTGACGCGGGATATTATTGCCTTACGGGTGACGGCATCAAAATTCTGATGGATGCCGGGGAGATCGCGCCGACTTTCGCTGCAGGGCATGGGCATTGCGACGCGCTGAGCTTTGAGCTCTTCATTCAGGGACAGCCTGTATTTGTGAATTCCGGAACCGGACTTTATCAGGGCGCGCTGCGGCCTTACTTTCGCAGTACAGCGGCACACAATACGGTCGTCATCGATGGGCAGGAGCAGTCGGAGTGCTGGGGCGAGCATCGGGTGGCGCGGCGGATTTTCAATGTTTCGGGGAGCTGCGGGAAAGGCTGGATCGAGGGAGCGCTTACGACCTGTACAGGGAAACGACAGGAGAGGCGTATTGAGCTGGGCGGGCGGACAATTCGGATTTTGGATACGGTGAAGGGTCGCGCGCAGGCGTACCTGCATCTGGCGCCGGAGTGGGAGTATATACAGCAGGGACGGAAAATCTTGCTGAGGAAGCGGCCGGGGATGGCCGTAGTGTCAGAAACATCGGAGAAATCGAAGGCAGCGGCCTCCGCCTGTCCGGGAGGATCAGCAGCATTGCAGGGTATCATCACAGTGAGAGGAGATGAGGTTCTGCGGATTCACCGGGAGGGCAACCTCGCACTTTACGCGCCGGAGTTCGGACAGATGGTAAAAATACAGACGCTGGAAATCTTCTGGATGGGAGACGGAACGGCGCATGAGATCGAGATAGAATTCCAAAAACAGGAATAGGGCAGAGAAATTGCCGGTTACAGGCAGTTCGGCTGTGATTGGTTAGGGAATACAACAAGGAGAGATGGACAATGATTAATGTAGTGGGACTCGGCTATATCGGCCTGCCGACAGCTCTGATGTTCGCCGCACACGGCGTGGAGGTCGTGGGCACAGATTATAACCGGGAGCTTGTCGACACGCTTAAGGCGGGCAGGACGACTTCCGAGGAGGATGGCCTTGACGAACTCTTTACGGAGGCGGTAAAAAAGGGCATCCGCTTTTCCCATGAATATCAAAGCACGGACATGTACATTGTGTCAGTGCCGACGCCCTATGATAAGGCGAGTAAGAAGGTGGATGCGAGCTTTGTGGCCGGAGCGGTGAAAAACGTCATGGAAGTCTGCCCCAAAGGGGCGGTGATTGTAATTGAGTCCACGATCTCCCCGGGGACAATCGACCGCCATGTGCGTCCCATTGTGGAGGAACAGGGTTTTGTGATTGGGGAGGACATTCATCTTGTCCACGCGCCGGAGCGCATTATTCCGGGAAACATGGTCTATGAACTGAAGCACAATTCGCGCACGATCGGTGCGGACAGCCGTGAGGTCGGTGAGCGGGTGAAGGCGCTGTACGCCTCCTTCTGTGAGGGAGAAATTGTCGTGACGGATATCCGCACCGCGGAGATGACAAAGGTCGTCGAGAATACCTTCCGTGATATCAACATTGCCTTCGCAAATGAGCTGGCGAAGATCTGCCGCTCCGACAATATGGATGTCTACGAGATTATCCGCATCGCGAACAAGCATCCGCGCGTGAACATTCTCTCACCGGGGCCGGGTGTGGGAGGACACTGCATTTCTGTCGACCCCTGGTTTCTGGTCGGAGATTATCCGGGACTTTCCAATATCATTCTGGCGGCGCGGAAGATCAACGACTCCATGCCGGATTTCGTACTGGAGCGGATCCACGATATCATGAAGGAAAATCAGCTGAGCGATGTGGGACGCGTAGGCCTCTACGGTCTGACCTATAAGGAGAATGTTGACGATACGCGCGAGAGCCCGACGCTGCAGATGCTGGAGAGCATGGAGCGTCATCTCACCGGCGGGCAGATCCGCGTCTATGATCCTTATGTGACAAAAGATATTGTCCCCAACCAGTATCATGACCTGGACTTATTCCTGAAGGATGTGGATATGGTTGTGTTGTTGGTCGGGCATGATGAGATTAAGGAAAATATGGAGAAGCTCAGAGGGAAGATCGTGCTGGATACGCGGCATATCTGCTTTCTTGACGGGGTATACAGACTGTAGCAGGGAAAGGATATTCATATGAAGCAACTGTTTTTGAATGTGAATGACGGGAGCGTGCGACTGCTCGATCAGCCGGCACCTACGGTAAAGGAAAACATGGCGTTGGTCGAGAGCCTCTACACGGTCGTCAGCGCGGGAACCGAGCGCGGTCTGACCTCATTTGGAGGGAAAAACCTGGTACAGAAGGCGTTCGAGCGTCCTGATCAGGTGAAGAAGGTGCTCGACAAGGTCGTCTCGGATGGGCCGTTGACGGCTCTTGAGAGCACGTTTAACAAGCTGGCGGAGCCGATGCCGATGGGCTATTCGGGCGTTGGGCGCGTTGTCGCCTGCGGGCGCGGCGTGACGGAGGTGCAGGCCGGAGATCTGGTCGCAATGGTCGGGACGGCCTATCACTGTGAGATCAACCGCATCAGCCGTACGATGCTGACGAAGGTACCGGAAGAGCTTGCTGATTACCGGCAGGCGGCTTTCTGTGCGCTTGGCGGCATCGCGCTCGAGGGCATCCATCAGGCGGAGGTCGTGCCAGGAGAGACGGTGGCGGTTATCGGACTTGGCCTTGTCGGCCAGATCGTCTGCCGTATCTTAAACGCCTACGGCTGCGATGTGATCGGTTACGATGTTGTGGACAAGAGTATGGACGGTACGCGTCTTTTGTCCTTTATCAATTCGAATGACGATAGCGCGGCGGATATGACAAAATCGCTGACACGCGGGCGCGGCGTGGACAAGGTGATCATCACGGCGGCGACGGACTCCAACGCGCCGATGGATCTCGCGGCGGCGATTGCGCGCGATCGCGGCATTATCTGCATGATCGGCGTGACGCAGATGAATATTGACCGCAGACCTTACTATGAGAGGGAGCTGTCGTTTCGGATCGCCCGTTCCTACGGCGCGGGGCGCTATGACTCCACCTACGAGGAGCAGGGCATCGACTATCCAATCGGCTATGTGCGCTTCACCGAGGGGCGCAATATTGAGGAGTTTGTGCGTCTGCTTGCGCAGAAGCGCGTCGATGTCTCGGATCTCATCACGCATGAGATTCCCTTCGCGGACGCGGCAAAGGCCTACGAGATGATTACGAAGAACCCGAACCATGAGCGCTACATCGGCGTTCTTCTGAAATATGAGGAGAATCAGGAAAAATGGAAGGATACCGTCGGAAGCACGGCGAAGAAGTCCGTGTCCGGCGATGAGATTCGTCTCGGCCTTATCGGCGCAGGCAATTTCGCGCGCAGCACGATGCTGCCGATTATGAAGGAGAGCGGAAAGTTCGCATTCCGCGGACTCGCCACAACCGGCGGGGTCGGCGCGGCGCAGGCGAACGCCGGCACGCAGTTTGCCTACACGACGAATAATTATAAAAAGCTGCTTGAGGATCCGAATATTGACCTGATTGCAGTTTCCACGCAGCACGGCAGTCATGCGAAATTTGTCGTCGAGGCGCTGGAGGCGGACAAAAATGTGTACTGCGAGAAGCCGCTCTGTCTTACGCTGGAGGAACTGGAGAGAATCAAAGCGGCTTATGAGAAGTCGAAGAGCGAGCTCTTCGTCGGGCTGAACCGCCGCTACGCGCCGCTTGCCCGGCAGCTGAAAAAGGAGATGAAGACCGATCAGATTCCGGCGGTCTATGATTTCATCGCGAACGCGGGATTTATCCCGCAGAAGCACTGGGTTCACGACGAGGCCGCGGGTGGCGGACGGATTCTCGGCGAAGCCTGCCACTTCATCGACCTGATTCAGTATCTTGACGGGAGCGAGCTTCTTGATCTTGCTGTGACAGCCGCAAAGAACGATGCTTATCCGATGAACGACAATGCGCTGATCACACTGCGCTTTGCGTCGGGTGCGGTTGGCAATATCGTCTACTCCTCGATGGGCTCGAAGCGCTATCCGAAGGAGCAGCTGCGAGTCCTCTCGAACGGCACAGTCTGTGAGCTGGACAATTTCATCCGCCTGCGCAAATTCGGCGCTTCGAAGACCACGGCGCATCAGCTCAAGCAGGACAAGGGGATTAAGGCGGAATATGAATATATTTACAGAGTTCTGAAGGGAAAGAAAAAGAATTCCGCTCTCGCGAACGCGTTTCGCGCACAGGAGCTGCTGATCCGTGCGATGCAGAAAGTGAAGGAAGCATGAGAATTCTGGTCTACGACGTTGCGGCGGAAAGTGGCGGAGCCGTGACGGTACTGGAAAGCTTCTATGAAGAATTTTCACGCGATAAGAAGAACCGTTATGTGTTTGTGTTGGGTCGCTATGAACTGCAGAGGACGGAGAATATCCGAGTGTTGTGTTACCCCTGGGTAAAAAAGAGTCCGCTGCACCGTCTGTATTTCGAGTGGGTAAAAGCGCCGCGTATTATAAAAAAATACAGAATAGACCGCGTGCTCTCGCTTCAGAATATTGGTTTGCCGCGTGCGGAGGTGCCACAGGAACTCTATGAGCACAATGCGTTGCCGTTTTCAGAACATCGGTTTCGCCTGAAGGACGGCTATCGCCCGTGGCTGACGCAGCAACTGCTCGGCAGGCTGATGAAGCGCTCGATCCGTCATGCGGAAAAGGTTATGGTGCAGACTCGATGGATGAAGGAAGCCATTGTCCGCCAGTGCGGGATCCCGAGGGAGAAGGTGGAAGTGAAGTTTCCTGCGGTGGAGATGCTGCCGACGGAAAGCTGGAAGCTGAATAGTGAGTGTCCGATCTTCCTCTATCCGGCGAACGCCTCCGCATACAAGAATCATCGGACGTTGCTCGCGGCCTGTAAACTTCTGCAAGAGCGGGGGTTTACCGCATATCGCATGATCTGGACAGTTACCGGCGAGGAAAACGGCGGGATTCGGGCGATCAGAAGGGCGGCGGAGCAGGCGGGGTTGCCGGTTGAGTTCCGCGGTTCGGTGACACGACGGGAGCTCTTTGATCTCTACGCTTCGTCCATTCTGGTTTTCCCGTCCTATGTGGAGACGGTGGGGATGCCGCTTCTGGAGGCGCAGTCCGCGGAGGCGCCGATTCTCGCGGCGGACTGTCCCTATGCGCGGGATATTGCCGGAGATTATGACAGAGCTGAATTTCTGCCGGTATTTGATGCGGACGCCTGGTGCGCCGCGATGTTGGGGAGCCTTGAGAATTAGGGAGAAAAGGGAAGAATGAACAGGATAAATCGCAGCTCCAATTTTGAGTTATTGAGGATTCTATGTATCTTTGGAATTATTTCCATGCATACCATGAATGGGTTCAAAGCGGAACTCTCAGGGCTTAATCTCCTGGTGGGCGTGTTGGGGTATGCCGTTTTCAATGTCGGGGTCACATGCTTTGTTCTGATCTCAGGATATTTTGGAATAACACTTAAGAGAGACAGGATTCTGCAGCTCGATTTGCTTATTATTTTTTATTCCCTGCTGAGCATTCTGTATTCCGGTGTGTCTGGAGACGGCGTCAGCGCGGTGAATGTGATATCCGCCCTTTTTCCCGTGACATGCAGAAGATACTGGTTTATGACCTGTTACATGCAATTGGCGCTTCTCTCCCCTTTTATCAACCAGATACCGGAGAAGATGAAGAAGGAGAATTATGAAAAGCTACTGGGTGTGGGTCTGTTGATCTTCAGCGTTCTTCCGACAATTATTTTTACGACCGGGAGTACATCGAGCGGTTCGGGAAAACGGCTGGAAAACATGATTCTGATTTATCTGATTGGACGATATATCCGGCTCTATGCGGATAAAAGACGTAGCCGGAAAAAGTTGCTGACGGCATCTGCCGTTTGTCTGTTACTGACATTCCTGCCCAATATAGTTTTGTCTTTGTACAGGGGAGAGTGTACAAGTAATTTTGCGAGAGACTGTTCGCTGACCGTGATTCTGTCTGCCATCATGATTTTTCTGCTGTTTAAGGAGATTCCGCTTTACAGTCCGCTTGTCAATTCTCTGGCAAAGCATGTGATGGCGGCTTATGTGTTTGAGGAAACTGTTCGAACAGCGCTGGGAAAGTGTTTTGATATCTCAGTCTATGTGGGCAGTCCCGGTTTGATTGCAGTGGTTGCTGCGTATGCGTTGCTGGTTCTGGCGATCTGTTTTGCAATAGACATTGTGAGAGGCTTTGTGTTGCAAAAACCAGAGGCGCTGGTTATTCGGGCGGAGGGGATGGCTCTTGACGGCCTACAGCGAATGGGGAAACACTTATGGAATCTTTGCGCCGATAAAATGGCTTGAAAATTAGACAAAACTGGTATATATTAGAGTCAGTTTATACGATCGAAAGGATGGTTAAAATATGGCATTACTGAAGGAATGGCAGAAGATCGCGTACGATGAGAAGAAGGACAAGAGCCTGCTCCGAAAATTCTGGGACGACTATTTCCTGCTTGAGAAGGGCGTTTACGAACAGCTGTTGACCGAGCCGGATGTCGAGGTGAAGGGTACGGTAAAGGAGCTGGCGGAGAAATATAATCTGAGCGTTATGGAGATGACAGGATTTCTGGACGGAATCAACGACAGTCTGGTGGAGCCGAATCCGATTGACGAGATGGAGGAGGACACCATTGTCAGTCTGAAATTCGACAAGGAAAAGCTTTATAAGAATATGGTCGACGCGAAGGCGGAATGGCTCTATGAGCTGCCTCAGTGGGAGAGCATCTTTGATGAAGAGACGAGACGCAGGCTCTATCTCGAGCAGAAGAAGTCCGGGACAATCGTGAAGGGAAAGAAGATCGGCCGCAACGATCCCTGCCCCTGTGGCAGCGGAAAGAAGTACAAGCAGTGCTGCGGGAGGAAAAAGGCATGAAAATCACACTGAAGGACGGCTCGGTAAAGGAATATGCACAGCCGATGTCCGTGATCGACATCGCGCGGGATTTGAGCGACGGGCTGGCGCGCATGGCCTGTGTCGGTGAGGTGAACGGCGAGATCGTTGATCTGCGCACGGTCGTGGAGGACGACGCGCAGGTGAATATTCTCACCGCGCGGGATGAAGCGGGACTGGCGGCGCTGCGTCACACGGCGAGCCATGTGATGGCACAGGCGGTGCTGCGTCTCTATCCGGGTACAAAGCTGGCGATCGGTCCCTCGATCGCGAATGGTTTCTACTATGACTTCGAATTTAAGGAGCCGTTGACGAGCGACGATTTTGAGAAGATCGAAGCAGAGATGAAGAAGATTATCAAAGAGGATCTTCCGCTTGTGCGCTTTACGAAGCCGCGCGAGGAGGCGATCGCCTACATGCAGGAGAAGGATGAGCCCTACAAGGTCGAGCTGATTCAGGATCTGCCGGAGGATGCGGTGATCAGCTTCTACAGTCAGGGTGAGTTTACCGATCTCTGCGCGGGTCCGCATCTGATGAGCACAAAGGGTGTCGGCAAGGCATTTAAGGTTATGAGTCTTGCGGGTGCGTACTGGCGCGGCGACGAGCATCGGCAGATGCTGACCAGGCTTTACGCGACGGCTTTTGCGAAGAAGGATGAGCTTGAGGCTTATATTACGATGATGGAGGAGGCCAAAAAGCGTGACCATCGGAAAATTGGCAAGGAACTCGGGCTTTTCATGATGAACGAAGCCGGACCGGGATTCCCCTTCTTCCTGCCAAAGGGCATGGCGCTGAAAAATACGCTTCTCGACTACTGGAGACAGATTCATAAGAGGGCGGGATACGTGGAGATCTCCACGCCGATCATTCTCAACCGGAGCCTCTGGGAAACCTCCGGCCACTGGGATCATTATAAGAACAATATGTACACGACCGTCATTGATGAGGAGGACTACGCGATCAAGCCGATGAACTGTCCGGGCGGCGTGCTGGTCTATGCCTCCGAGCCGCGGTCTTACCGTGACCTTCCGCTGCGCATGGGCGAGCTGGGCATTGTGCATCGCCATGAGAAGTCCGGCCAGCTCCACGGCCTGATGCGGGTGCGCTGCTTCACGCAGGACGACGCGCACATCTTCATGACGCCGGAGCAGATCAAGGACGAGATCAAGGGCGTCGTGGCGCTGATCGACGAGGTCTACTCCCTGTTTGGTTTTGAATACCATGTAGAGCTCTCGACGAGACCGGAGGATTCCATGGGCAGCGACGAGGACTGGGAGATGGCGACGGAGGGACTGCGCAGCGCACTCGACGAGCTAAAGCTTCCCTATGTGGTGAATGAAGGAGACGGCGCTTTCTATGGGCCGAAGATTGATTTCCATCTGGTCGACTGCATCGGCCGAACCTGGCAGTGCGGCACGATCCAGCTCGACTTCCAGCTTCCGCAGCGCTTTGAGTTGGAGTATACGGGCGCGGACGGTGAGAAGCATCGCCCGATCATGATCCATCGTGTGGTATTTGGCTCGATTGAGCGTTTTATCGGTATCCTGACCGAGCACTTCGCGGGCGCGTTCCCGACCTGGCTTGCCCCGGTGCAGGTGCGTGTGCTGCCGATCTCTGACAAATATATGGATTACGCGAAGAGCGTGCGGGACAAACTGGACGCCATAGGCATCCGTGTGGAGCTCGACACTCGTTCCGAGAAGATCGGCTACAAGATCCGCGATGCGCGGAATCAGAGGATTCCCTATATGCTGGTCACCGGCCAGAAGGAAGAGGAGGACGGCACAGTGTCCGTTCGCAGCAGGGCCGGAGATGAGGGCGCGAAGGCGCTGGACGCGTTTATTGCGGATATTCTGAAGGAAATCGAGACGAAGGATAACGGAATAAAAAATTGTTGACAAGCGATTATGCTTTTGGTATGATATCCTAGTCGGTTGAAAGACCGACGGATATGGCGAGATAGCTCAGCTGGCTAGAGCACGCGGTTCATACCCGCGGTGTCGAGGGTTCGAGTCCCCCTCTCGCTATTTGAGGCTTCCTAAGAGATTAGGGAGCCTTTTCTTTAAAGACAGGAGGTTTTGCGATGCGGGTTGGTATGGGTTACGACGTACATCGCCTGACCGAGGATAGGGATTTGATCCTCGGCGGTGTGAAAATACCATATGAAAAAGGGCTGCTGGGTCATTCGGACGCGGATGTGCTGTTGCATGCGATTATGGACGCTCTGCTTGGCGCGGCGGCGCTCGGCGACATAGGGCGTCATTTTCCGGATACGGATCCGGCCTACAAAGGGATTTCCAGCCTGAAGCTTTTGGCACATGTTGGCGCGCTTCTGGAGGAAAAGGACTACCAGATCATCAATATTGACGCGACGATCATCGCACAGCGGCCGAAGATGGCGCCCCACATTCCGCAGATGGTGAAAAACGTGGCGGAAACGCTGGGAATAGACGAAGGACAGGTGAATATTAAAGCCACGACCGAGGAGGGACTCGGCTTCACCGGCAGTGGCGAGGGGATTTCGTCTCAGGCGATCTGCTCTCTGATGCCGATCACAGCTTACATCGACGAGGATCGAAGCGGGCAGAGAAGCTGCGCGGGGTGTCAGGGATGCCAGAGGTAGACTGGGAAAAAGCGGTGCTTCGCTATCTTCCGGCGGAGGAGAAGGCCTCCACCCGTTTTCTTTATGAGGAGGCATTTCCGGAGGACACAGGGCGTTTTGTAGACTTTTATTATCAGTATAAGACCCGGGATAATAAGATTCTGGTGCTGGAGCAGGAGGGGGCGGCGGTGTCGATGCTCCATCGGAATCCTTATACCCTGATCGTGAACGGCTACGAGCTGTGCAGCGATTATATTGTGGCAGTCGCGACACGGAAGGAATTTCGTCATCAGGGCTGCATGCGGGCGCTGCTTGAAAGAGCGTTGTGCGATATGGCGTATCAGGGAATGCCATTCACTTTTTTGATGCCGGCGAGCGAGGGTATCTATGCGCCTTTTGATTTTGTGTGGATTTGCCCGCACACGGAGCTTCCGGCGCGTGTCCTTCGCATGGACGCGGATGCGCAGAATCGTTATCTGGCGTCCCGCTACCAGATGTTCTGCAAGCGGGATGAGCGTTATCTTACAAATCTGGAGAAAGAGCGGGAAGCGGAAACCGGTGAAGCATTCTCCGAAAAGGTTCCGCCGTTTATGGCGCGGATTACGGATGTGTGCGACATGCTTTTTCTTGCGGGAAGCCGCGAGGAGCGGGAACTGTTTTTGCATGTGAAAGATCCGATTATTGAAAAAAATAATGGATATTTTCGCTGGACCACGGGCCGGGATGAAAGCAGCGCAGCAAAGCTCGGGTGTGCGCCGGAGCGAGTCGATCTGGAGCTGAGCGTCGGCGAGCTGGCGTCGCTGATCTTTGGCGGCTTTCGGATCTGCCTCAGTGAGTTTGTGTAGCGAAAATACGGGCAAATAGCGGCGCATTTGTTGAAAAAAACAGTTGACATGGCTTTCCGGGTATCATATAATATTTTACTGTGACAAAGCGAGAAAATGTCCGTTCCAATGCCCCGGTAAGACATTTTTGACGATAAAAGTTTACAGAAACATTGTATTTTGACAGGAGGAACACCGATGAACAGTTTCATGGCCAATCCCGATAAGGTGGAGAGAAAATGGTACGTGGTTGATGCTGACGGTTGCACGCTGGGCCGTCTGTCTTCCGAGGTTGCCAAGGTGCTCAGAGGGAAGAACAAGCCGGAATTTACGCCTCACATTGATACAGGCGATTATGTGATCGTTATTAACGCAGAGAAGATTAAGGTGACCGGCAAAAAGCTGGATCAGAAGATTTATTACCGTCATTCAGACTATGTAGGTGGACTCAAGGAGACCACCCTGAGAGAAATGCTCGCAAAGAAGCCGGAAAAAGTGGTTGAGGATGCCGTCAGGGGTATGCTTCCGAAGGGACCCATTGGCAAGACGATGTACAGCAAGCTTCATGTGTATGCGGGTCCGGAACATCCGCATGCGGCACAGAAACCGGAAGTCCTGACATTTTAATCAGATAGGAGAAGGAGGGAAAGATCATGGATAAAGAGAGATTCTACGGAACCGGCAGAAGAAAGAAATCCATCGCCAGAGTCTATCTGGTACCGGGCACCGGCAAGATTACGATCAATAAAAGAGACATCGACGACTATTTTGGACTGGAGACCTTGAAGGTCATCGTTCGCCAGCCCCTTGCGGCGACCGAGAATGTTGACAAGTTTGACGTTCTGGTCAACGTACACGGCGGCGGCTACACCGGACAGGCCGGCGCGATTCGTCATGGCATCGCCCGCGCGCTGCTGCAGGCGGATCCGGAATATAGGCCGATCCTCAAGAAGGCCGGTTATCTGACGCGTGATCCGAGAATGAAAGAGCGTAAGAAATACGGCCTCAAGGCGGCTCGTCGCGCTCCGCAGTTCTCGAAGAGATAAGCGAGGGAGGAGATTTTCGATTTCCATTATCGAGCTTATGCAGCGTTTAAGGACTACTGCGAATATAGACAGATCAAAAGGCTTCGAATGCTTGCGTTCAGGAGCCTTTTTGTTTAAATAAGTAAGGAGGCCTATATTATGATTTTCTCCCCCTATGCAGATGAAGCGAAAAGAATAGAGATGATACGACGACTTCGAGGGGAGGATTATACCCTGCTTCGTCTAACATCTACGATGATAGAGAAAAATAATATAGACGCTAATGGTATTCTCCGTGATATGCTTTTCAACTGGGGGATCGTTGATTATGAAATGCTTGAACACGGTGGCGGGAATGGAAAGAGTTATCCGGCCCTGTTTATACAGAATGGAAAAACGGAGAAGGTCAATCTGAATTTCTATAGAGTCAACAATACGCGAGGGGATCGGCGCTTTTCAATAGGATGTATAAGACGTCGAATGCTTTGCCATGAGCTTAATGAAGGAGATTTGCTTTATTTTTCGGTGTTTCGAACATCGGAAGGCTTTCCACAGATTTATTTTGTAAATCTTACGCACAACTGTCCTTCTGAGTCGGATATACTCGAGGCGGTTGGTATAGATGCTATTACAAATTTGTTCACGCAAATTCGGCCTACTCTTCGCAGCATCATACTGGGAGGGTGGTTTGACAATTCCAAAGGCAATGGGCCAATAGACCCTAAAGACGTAGGCGATACACTGGAAGCTCTTCTCGGAATAAATACGAATAACAGAAATGATGCTGATTATTATGGCCTTATTGAAGTGAAATCAAAGGGCGGTGGGCGCACTCTTGATACGCTGTTTACCCTCCGGCCGCGCTTCGACAAAACCAGAGTTGCCGCATACGAGCCGATAGACCGAAACCGTGTTTCTGCTTTTACACGAATATATGGATATGAATCAGACGCGCATTCGGGATTTAGTAGTTTGTATATTACAATTGGCTCTATGGAAGCACCTCAGAATAACCAAGGATTTTATCTTCATGTAGACGACGAAAACAGGACAGTCAACCTCATTTGGACGGATCCGGAGACCCATGGACGTGAAATAGCTGCGTTTTGGTTTTTTGATGATTTGAGGACACAGTTATTGCAAAAGCATCCATCAACTATCTGGGTTCAAGCAGAGAGCCGGATGTTGGAGGGCATGGGGCAGTTCAAATACAATGAAATAGAATTTTCAAAGGCTCCCCAGTTCGCAACATTCCTCACTTTAGTCAAAGAAGGAATCATTACATACGATTGGAGAGGTTATACGACTTACGAAGGAAGATATAGAGGAAAGAACCATGGCAACGCGTGGAGAATTAAACCGTATGCAAAAGAAAGGCTGTTTGGTCAGATAGAGACGCTCAATTTTTAAGGATGCTATAGAGCAGCATCCTTTTTCATTTTGTTCTATTTGATTTTCTTTAGTATTTCTGTAGCAATAGCGCGTGCCATTAACGGGGGAACT
>JAJQBC010000114.1 GCA_021203465.1 Lachnospiraceae bacterium
TCTATTAAAAATTTTTCGCGGATGTGTTCAACTTGCACTTGCAATTTTCGAATATATTTATTCCGAAAGTTGTACGGAATATATTAATGCAGTTATAAAAATCAGGATAGACAGGGAGAAGATCAATTATTCGGATGGATATGCGGCCTTGGGCATTCAAATGGAAGAATATGGAAAGAAAATCAGGACAAAGTCAGAAGAAGTACGCTATGAAGTTTTGAGCATTCAAAAACTGATTAACGAGAACAGGGACACTATAAAGAATTACTTTTTGGAAATCAGGGTCATAGTAGAACAATTGGAGGAGCTGGATGGATTTCTGGAGACCAGGAAGACTTCTTTAACACGGGCTGTGAATCGCCGACTCTCTGAGGAAGGAAGAGAGATAGAAATGGCGCGGAAAGAATTGCTTAAAATTAATAAAGAAGAGCATGAAGTCATGTATCAGAATCGCATCGACAAGATTCAGACTGCTCAAAAGAATATAGAAAGGTATCAGAAGGTAAAAGAAAATATAGAACTTGATGAAGAGTATTTTGAAGCATTGGGGGATCAGGCAAAAAAAATACAGAGAATAACTCATGCATTTGCGCACTCCAAACTCGATCTAAAGGATGCAAAGTTGTTACTACAGTATCGGATGATTGAAGGCAGAGCTTTACTTTGTGACAGATGTGACTCCATTCTGAGAGAGATGGGGCAATTTGATGATCCTTATTGGGAGTATGTAGAAAGTTGGTCCCCCATCGTTCGGAAAGTTGCTGCAGCTTCTGAAAATCTCAGAAAGAACACAGCGAAATGTCTTGCTTACGATTATTTACAAACCCTGGAGGCGACAAACGGTCGATTGACAGAATTGAATAGCGGAATTGTAAATGATATCTATGACGAGTTAATGGAAAACATTATGACGGAAATGGAGTGGAAATCGAGGAGAAGAGGACGCAAGGTTGCACTTAAATGTTCTCCTTATCTGTATTTGCGAGTTCTTTATGCATATTATGGAGCACCCCAGGGAGTGCCAGAAAGTCTCATAACAATTGATGAGGCGCAGAACCTTGCGCCGGAGGAAATTCACCTGATTCGGGGAGTGAACAATAATCGGGTTGTTCTGAATCTGTTTGGTGATATAAAGCAGCATGTTGAAAGTGAGAAGGGAATAGATTCGTGGTCTGAGATAGAAAAAATAGCACATTTTCAGAACTTTGATATGCGTGAGAACTATCGGAATGCTCGTCAGATTACCGAATACTGTAACAGACGTTTTCATCTGAATATGCGTGCAATTAACCTCGATGGTCAAGGAGTACACGAGATGGAGACACAGGAAGAATTCAAGTCGAAACTGACTAAAGTACTACAAAACTCTCCGAATTTAGGATTGCGCTGCATTCTCGTTAAAAATGTAGAGGAGGCAGATACAGTATTGGAGATGTTCTCGGAATTGCGAATCAAGATTCACAATATTGCCGGAGAATGGTCGGAAATTCAAAAAAGCAAATGGAATCTGATGACGATAGAACAAGTTAAGGGACTGGAATTTGGAATTGTTTTTGCCCTGTCAGGCCGTATGAGTTTGAACGAAAAGTACATTGCGTATACGCGAGCTTTGGACGAATTATATGTGTTTGATTATGAACTGCCATTGGTCAAATCAACAATTACTGATTCAGGAACCGGAAATATAAGCCAGAAAAAGAAGTCAGATTCTGGCTCTAAGAATGATGAAGCAAAGCCAGAAAGAAGAAAGCGAGTCAAAAGAAAGAATGGAGATCAGAATACGTAGTTCAGAATCAGGTTTGAAAATTTCTGGAATAATTAGGTTCTTCTATTGTCAATGAAGGAAGAATGCGGGATAATCAGTGGGGAGCAAGAAGTCGGTTATAAATTGAAACAGCTGACTTCGGCGATTGAGCTTGTGAAATTCGGCGATTGAAACTATAGGTTCGGCGATTTAGACCGAAAAAGTGCCAGTAAGCCCCGAAAAGTGCCAGTAAACCTCAAAAAGTGCTAGTAAGCCCCGAAAAGTGCCAGTAAACCTCAAAAATGCCAGTAAAAAAATTCACAAAACCTTATTTATGATGCTTTAAGATACTTTGATGATACTTTAGCGAAGCTTTAAAACAAAAGAAAAACAGTAATAAAGATACCACCCCCGGAGGCGCCCCATGAATCCATTCTACTCCATCCTCCTCTGCAACCTGCCCCTGCAGGTCTGCGATTCGAAAATTGCAACCTGGCTCGCTCTCGGAGTCAAGGTCCTTTGGTTCGGCAGAGCGGAGGACGCCGCCGCGCTGCGGGAGAAGTATGCCCCGTTTGCAAAGGCGTTTCTGCTGCAGGCCTATGAGACTTCGCTTGACTGTTCCGGCATTCTCGTCGACGGGAAGGGCGATCCGCAGCTCTTCTCAAAGATCGCGGCGGACTGCCCACAGTTCAATGCGGCGCAGTACGAGGTGGAGCACTGTCGGGCGTCGGAGCACGTCGTGGTGCAGGCATCCGCCGGGACGGGGAAGACGACGGTGATGATCGACCGCATTCTGTACCTGCTGCACACGCAGCCGGGCTTGCGACTGTCGGAGGTATTTATGATCACCTTCACGAACGACGCGGCGCAGCAGATGAGCCGACGGTTGCAGGACGCGCTCATGACCCGTTACACGCTGACGCGGCAGAAGAAGTATCTGCGCTGGGTCGAGGAGCAGTCGCAGATGCACATTTCCACGATCCACAGTTTCGCCTACGATCTGCTGAAGCGGCTGGGCATTGGGGAGAGTTTTACGCAGGGCTTGCAGATCCGTGATTTCGGCTACGAGAAGAAGGAGCTGGTCAAGAACGCACTCGATCAGCGGATCGACGACCGCAGGAGCGTCGAGAGCCAGCTTGGTTTGTCCTTCTATCGAGCGAAAACGATCGTGGGCGATTACTGGGGGAAGTTTCTGCAGCTCGGGGTATCGCATCGCGATCTGCTGCAGATGGACTGGGGCGAGCCGGACTCGGAGAGCTCGGTGCATTTCCATGAGATGATACAGGGTCTGGTGGAGGAGCTAGACGAGCAGTATTTTGACCTGCAGCGCCGGGAGGAGGCCGTCTCGGTGGACGATATCATGCGGGATTTGCAGGAGCTGTTGCAGGACGGGGAGCTGCCGGTCACGGATCTTTCCATGAAATATCTGTTTATCGACGAGCTTCAGGATTCCGACCTGTCGCAGATCCGGGTCGCGTGCCTGTTGAGTCGACATTTTGGCTGTCGGCTGTTTGTCGTGGGGGATGTGAAGCAGAGCATCTACCGTTTCCGCGGTGCGACGGACCGGGCCTTTGAGATTTTCCTGCATGATATGCGGGAGATGGGACTCGGGGAGCCGAAGCAATTTACGCTGGTCAACAATTATCGGACGGCGGCGGGTGTATTGTGCCGGATGGACGATTACTTTTTTACCTGGGCCGGGCGGGGACTTCTGGACTATCGGAAAGCGGTGGTTCCCTTCAACAAGATGCCGGGAACGATCCGGGTGATCCCGGCAGAGAGGCCGGAAACGCCTCCGCAGCAGATCGCCGAGCTTGTCAGCCGCGAGCTGGACGCGCTGATTGCGAAGGTGGAGCTTTCCGGGAAGACACCGACTGAGAAGAATCGGGTCGCGGTGCTGACGCGGTCGAATAAGAAGCTGAGCCAGCTGGCCGGAATCCTGCGCGGGGCGAAGATTCCGGTATCCGTCCGACGGGACGGTTCCTTCTACGCCTCGGAGGCGGTGCGGGATTTCCAGGCGATGGTTTCCTCCTTCCTCTTCTGTGACGAACCGAAATATATTTTTAATTACCTCCTGACGCCCTACGCGGGGAAGATTGAGCCGATGGATGTGAATATCATGGAGCGCCTTGGCGGTGATTATGAGAATCTGGTGGCCTATCTCGACCATTTTCTGAATCAGACCTCGTGGAAGCAGTATCATCGGCAGCTGCGGCTCCGCCCGGTGCTGGCGGTGCTGAAGGACATGCTGGAGAGCGAGCCGGTCGTGGAGCACTACATTGCTCTTCAGAAAGCGCGGAGGGACGCGGAGGGCTGGACGGAGGAGAGAAGGGACGCGGACACCTTTACCCGGGCGCGGCAGTATCAGGCAAATTTGGAAAAGCTGATGGAGTTGCTGCGGGAAAATCTGGGCGGGGACAAGGTGAGCCTCTATGACGTCTATCATTTCCTGAAAATCAACATTGCAACGAACCGCACGGAGGAAGAAGCCAGGGTGCAGTCCCGGGACGACTACACCTCGGTGCTCTGTATGACCATACATAAGTCCAAAGGGCTGGAATTCGACACGGTGATCATCCCCTATACCAATGAGAGCTTCGGCGGGCGGCCGCGGACGGAGCTTCTCGTCGATCCGCTTGAGAAAAAGGTGGGATGGTATTATACTGGGGACAGGGAGAATCCGAAGCGGAGAAAGAAATATCCTTTCATGGTGAACAGTTATTATGACAGTCTGCAGGCGGACGACGCGCACAGCGGAACGCTGGAGGGCGTACGGCTGCTCTATGTGGGGATGACGCGGGCGATTGACACGCTGATCTGCGTGGTGGAGCAGCCGCGAAATCCGCTTTCCTGGGCGGGGCTGATCGAGGAGGTGACTGTGCGCGATGAGTAGAGCGGTATACACCTACACGGATCTGGCGCGCTTAAGAGAGAGCCGGAATCTCTGGGAGCTGGCGAAATATCCCCACATCACGGTTTCCTCCGATCTGCGCAAATGCCTGAACGGCAGGCCCGAGGTGGATCGGGTGCGGGGGCTGGCCGCGGGAATTGGCTCTTTTCGGGCGACCGAATTTTCCAGCCTCGCGAGGGTGGTCGACGGGGACTGGAATACGGACCCGTGCAAATTTCGGCAGATGACCTTTCTCTCCGCGTTCCTGCGGGAGAAGCTTACGGCGGCGGGGGATGACCGGAAGCAGAGGAACTGGCTGATCGGCTGCATGCGCAATCAGGCTTCTCTTCTCTCGGCGATTCTTCTGCTGGAGCAGGCGGGGGTAAGGCCGGAGGACCTGCAGCCGGGTGGCGACCGGAATCTGGAGCTGTTGGCCGGGGCCTGGAGATATCTGGAAAAGGAAGATCCGGCGATTGGGGCGTTCCGCGCCCGGATGAATAGTCTTGCTTCCCGGGAGGCGTGGAATCCGATCTTTAAAAAGGTGTTTAACTTGCAGACGCTTGACGGCGTGGACACGCTGGTGTTCCACGGATTTTACTATATTACGCCGCACCAGGAGCAGATCATGCGGCTGCTGGAGCAGGCGGGTTTCCGGCTCGTGTACTTGATTCCTTATGATGAGCGCTATCCTTTTGTCTACGAGATCTGGGAGGAAACGTATTCGGAGGAGCGCGGTTACGACGCGAAGGCGGACTGGCACATCGAGCGTTCTTTTGAGGCGGAGCCCTATGGGGAGATTTTCGAAGGCAGGAAGGCGCGAATCCTGAACCGGCTCACGTTGAAAGAGTATGCGTCCATGATGGAGTTCGTGAACGACGTCCGTCATATTCGGGAGCAGGGTTTTACGCTCTATTCCGCGGATTACAGGACGGCGAATCAGACGCTGAAGGATTATTTTCCGGAGGCCTACGGCGAGAGAAAGCTGCTCTCCTACCCGATCGGGCAGTTCATCGGCACGCTGAACCGGATGTGGGATGATGAGCGACAGGCGGTCGCGGTTTCTGAGGAGCAGCTGATCGAGTGCTTTTCCTCCGGTTGGCTGACGGTGGACGGAGTGTCCGGACGGCAATATCTGCAGGATCTCGTGTATGTGCTGCCCTTCTTCTGCGGTTGCCACACGGCCCTGGAGTGGGAGGAGCGGACCGCGCTTCTGAGAGAAATCGAGGCGTCGGCTGTCGCGCCCTTCGAGACGGGGAAGACCGCGGCTGGCGCGGCGGCGAGATGGCAGGAGGCGATTGGAAATCCGCTTAAGAATTTCAGCGTATTTGCGGTGGAGCCTGAGCGGCTGGACGTGATTCTGAAGCTGATCCGGCAGATTTTCGAGATGGCCGGGGAGCTGTTCGGGAAAAATGAGCCGGCGCCTGTGCAGGACTATATCCGCACCCTGGATCGGACGCTGAAAAAGCACGCGGTTTCAAGGGAGCTCTACGCGGAGGAGCGGGAGCTGGTCAAGGATATTTTCGAGAAGCTGGGCGCGGACAACAGCTTCGACGCCATGTGTCGTCCGGCGGATACTGCGGCGGCTTTGGAATTATATCTGAGCGGGCACTATGAGGAGGGCGAGATACAGACGAGTAAGATCGGTCTGGTGCGTCCCCTGTATCTGGTCGATGCGGCCTGCGTGAAGAGCTGCGGCAAGGTGCACCTGTGTCTGTGCGATGTGGAGAGCCTGCCGGGCGGAAATAAGGACTATATCTGGCCTCTCAGCCGAAAAAAGATGGAGGAGACATTCGCGCGGACCGGAAATCCGCTGCTCCGGAACCTGATGCAGATCATGGAGTCGACGGCTCTCCGCAACCGCTATTTTACCTATTGCGCGCTGCGGAACCGGGAGGTGACGCTCTCCTTCGTGAGCGCGAGGGGAGAGAAGCTGCTCGCGCCCTCGCCCTATATCCGGCTGCTGCAGGAGGCGACCGGGACGACGATCACACTATCGGTACGGGATGCGATTAGTTACGGCAGGGTGAGTGCGGTTCCGCTGCGCCCGGGTAGAATCAAGAACTACGATAAGGGGAAGATGCCAGAGGACACGGTGCGGGAGGCGCGCATGGACTATGCGCTCTGCCCCATGAAATATGTGCTTGGCTATGTATTGGAGAAATATCCGACGTATCAGTCGGATTTCCAGATGCAATATGCGTTGAACGCGTTGATATCGGCGATCAGCCATCTGATGGAAGAGCAGGGGGTGAAGGTGGACGAGGTCTACGAGGCGGTGATGACGCTGTTCCCCTGGATGCGGAAGGCGGAGAAAAGGCAGGTCTACGATTATATTTCCCATGATCTGGACGGGCATGATCTGGACTATGGAAACCGAACGGAGTGCGGCGGGCGTTATTATACAGATGAGCGGCTGAAGCTGCACTACCCGAACCAGGACGTTCGGATGGAGGCGAATACGCGCTATGGGCGACTGAACATGCCGGACGGGCGTAAAGGGATGAACCTTTACGAGGCGCCGGAGCGGCAGGACGCCTGCAGCTTCTGCCCGCATGTCGCATACTGCAGGAACGCGCGCTACGCCGGAGATCAGGAGAGCTGCTATGATTGATTCATATTTCTGGAAAAGAGTGGCGAGGAGCTGGGCGAAGGACGGCGAGGAGACGGGCAGTCTGGCCGGGGACTCGTCCTTTGGCACGGCGAAAAGAGCCTGCTCACCAGAGTCTGCTGGCGTTTCTGCTGGCGGCAGCCGTGCGGAGGAGGATGGGCAGTCCTGGTTCGACATGTCTGGCGAGGAGATCGACGATATGCTGGCGGGTCTGGGACTGAATGATTTTTGATAACAGTTCAGAACGGCCTGCTGTTCTGAATGGCTACGATTTTGAATGGAGACAGAGCAGATGGGCTTCATAGACTATCAGGGTACAAAAAAAGACCGCTATGAGGAAGTACTCGCTTTCGCAAAGGCGCAGCAGGATGAAGAAGCCCGGAGGCACGGGGGAGTATGGACAGGAGGGTGTTCAGAGGCGGAGGAACGGGAGTCGCAAAATCCATTACATGAATTCGCGGAAGCAGGAGCGTTGCAGGAAGATCTCATAATTCCGGGTCAGGAGTCTGAGGTACAGCGGGCAGCAGTCTTATCAGAGCAGGGCCCGCGGCCAGATGTGCGGAAGCCGTCGAATCTGCCGGGACAGAACGTGAGGAGCCCCGCGCGTCCGCAGTTCGACAAGGAACGCTTTCAGGCGCTGCTTGGGGAAAAGCGTTTATCGGCTTATGCGGAGGCCTTCGGCCTGCTGCGGAAATGCCCGTTGCCGGAGGAAATGGACGGGCTTTATGGAGAGCTCTCGGACAGGCTTCTGGTTCTGCAGCAGGCGCTGGATAAATTTCAGGAGAGTTGCCAGCCGGATTTGTTCCTGTTCTATGAATATTATATACCCGAGGCGCTTCGTCTGGCGGCCGTTTATATCGAATATTTGGACAGTGGGGCGGGGGAGAAGACGCTGGACGAGACCGGAGCGGAAGTGCTGGATGCGGCAAAGCGCCTGCTGCTTGCGGTGAACGAAAAGGTCGACGAGATTTACCAGTTCGCGGCGATGGAGACAAAAGCGGAGGCGAGAGCGCTCGGGAGCATGCTGAGTCAGGCCGGGTACATCGATCCAGAATATAGAATAAAAAAGCAGGAGGATAAATAAGATGGAGGACAAGAGGTATGACATGACCT
>JAJQBC010000029.1 GCA_021203465.1 Lachnospiraceae bacterium
GCAAAATTATATGTTATAATAAACAAAAATGTCGCATCGACGCTGAACTGTGATGAGAGGTACTCAGCGCAATAAAACAGGAAAGGTGTGTAACTGTTATGAAGAAGGGAAGAAGATGGCTGGCATTCCTGCTGGCGCTGGTGCTAATAGCAAGCACGATGTCGAGCGGGTCGGTGACGATGGTTGTCAATGCTGAAACAGACGAGGCTGTCGGGGAAGAGGCCGCTGAGGAAGAGCTCGAAAATGAAGCCGATTCCGAAGACTCTGACGATGAAGAGGCGGAAGAGGTCGACGACTCTGACGACGAAGAAGGGGCTGCTGAGGACGAGGCCGAAACAGAAACCGAAGAGGAAGTAAACAAAGAGTCCGATGGTGATAATAAGGACGATGCCGATGGATCTAACGACAGTGCTATTGCCACTGTTGCGGAAGACGGCGACGCTGAAAGTAGTTTTGCATCTGGGCCAATAGTAATTAACAACGATAATATTGACAATTATCAAATAATTACCGGTACATACACGCTGGATTATGCAAGCAGCGAAAGCATAGCGGCAATTACAGTTGAGTCTGGCACCACCGGTGCGATTACGTTAAGCGGGGTGGACGTTACTGTAAATGGTTGCGAAGGAAAACATTTGGCCGGAATTTATGTGGAAGACGGAGCAGAAGTTACAATCGTTCTGTAGGGAACAAACAAAATCACCGGAGAAAGTCTGCCTGATATTAATAAAGAAAGCAGCACCGATGTGTCAGGACTCTGGATAGGTGGGGAGCCGGCAGACAGCTCAAGCTCAACGGAACCTGCCAGTGTGGTAATTCAGGGGGCAGGATCTTTAATAATAGATAATGTGGGAACCGGCATTTCTATTATGGTCGGCAATTCCCTTACAATCAATAAAGAGGCAAAGGTAAATCTTACGAATATTGTCATGATGGACAGTACGGTGTCTGGAATGGGTATCTACTGCAATGGCGATTTGCTTGTTGACAATGCTACACTGAAAATTGAAAATATTAATATTACAAATGTAGACGCAACATATATCAATTATTATGGGGCATTTGGCATCTGCGCCGGAAATGGAGCAAATTTAACTTTTACGAATTCTGCATCCGTGAATATTGCGGATGCTTACGCAGCAGGCATTTACTCCAGTGAACCTGCAGAAGGCGGAAGTGGCAATGTGTTGACAGTGAGCAATTCGGCAGAACTGAATATTTCGGTATCAGACGCTTTGCAGGAGACAATTGGCACTGCCAGCCCCCGGAAGGGATTTGACAGCAATGGCATTACAATGGAATACTATTCCAATATAAATGTATTATCAGCCGGTAAAATTAATATAAGCGGAACTAAAAATTATGGGATCACATTTGGCGGTGGTACTCTTACTGTAGATGGAGATGGTTCCAGTGTTGAGATTGGAAATTTAAATTTATATTATGACAGTACCAGCGGAATTTATGCGTCAAAAAATGCTATAATAGATGTAAAAAATGATGGTGTACTTTCTGCAAGTGATGCAGGTTATTGCGCGATCGGATATGAATATGGTGACAGTGGCGAAGATGGAGTATTCATCCATGATAATGGAGTGTTAAATATCGAAGATTCCGGCCTTGGAATTTATGTGATCGGAGGTACCACATCCGTTGAATTCACTTCTGGCGCAGTTGTATCCATGCAAAATATTGGAAATAACTGTATTGGAAGCAGCGGGACAACAGCAAATGGTCATATCCTGGTAAGCGGAAGTGCTACTTATGTAGATTTTGACAGTAACAATGCTGCAATCGCATGTAATTTTAAATATTTGATGGTTGATGATAATGCAGTATTAGATATCAACGCTTTGGGCGAAGGCGTTGACATGGGCGGTTCCACAACCGGAGGCACAAGAATCATTGTAACAGGCGGATCTACTTTAGCGATTGACAGTAATTCCGGCAATGGCCTTGTCACTTATTCTGGCAGTCATTATATTGAAGTTTCCGAAGGCGCAACGATGACACTGAGAGGTAATGATGGAACTGGTATTAAGGTGACAACGGACAATACTGAAATTTATGTCTCTGATGCCACCTTAAACATCACGAATACCAACGGCGTCGCAGTCAGTAGCGAAAACAACATCCTGTATAAAGACTCCAACTCCCATATTGAGGCCAGCAATGTGTACGCTGCCGAGGGTGGCGCCATGGACTTCATCGTCATGGGCGGCACGCTGACATATGATTTTGAACATGAAAATACCATCTGGCCCTATAATACACTTAATCCTTCCATCGGAAACATTGATGAAAATGCATATGGAGTGAATAATGACAGTGGTCCGGCACGTAGTATCGAGTGTACCGCAAGCGAAGCTCTCATGAATTTTATCGTACCGAATGATACGGTGCATTGCGCCTTCCTCGCATATGGCTGGAAAGACAACAATGCAGTTACCTATGATTATATTTCCGACACAGACAAGGAAGAAGATACATTATCTATCTGGGTGCCGGGAGTAAAAATTTATTATAATGTGGATGAGGATTCCACTTATGAGTCTCTTAAGGGAGTAACACTCACCGAAGATGAAGCAAAAAATGAGTTTGTACGCCAGGGAGATGCCGATGACCTGAATTATGATGTCGTAATTCGTGGGCATAGTCTGAATTTCAGCGTGAACGTTGCCGGTAACTCACAGTATGCTTTACCGGCAAAAACAAATGGCAGCCTGGAGAATTATACCGAAACCGCAAGGGCGCTTTATTATCCGACGACGTATACTACGTCCGATGGCAGCACAAAGTATATCAGCTGGTTCTATAACAAAACAAAAGATTACGGCCCGCTGACCTCATTTGGTATGAGCAGCGATGTAATAAGAGGATCACTGGTGACAATTGCCGAGGCTAACGTGTATGGCATTTTATCAGATATGGAGCCGGTGGCGGAAAACAGCCCCGAGATCGATAAGACAGCAACCAGTCTGGACGAAAATAATCAGACTACCGTATCTCTGGAGATTGGAGCCGGCTCTGAAACAGACAAGGTCGCGGTTCTGTTTGTGCTGGACTACTCCACAAGTGTTAATGTTCGTGTGGAGGCCGCTGAATTTTTGACCGAGCTGGCTAATAAGACGAATACAGATGTAAAAGTATGTGTCATTAACTACTGGGCTGATGTTGAGACTGCAGAGTGGGTATCCATTGATGCCGATACCGATACAGAAGCTCTTTTGGAAAAGCCGCTAAATAAAAGCGGAACGAATCTGCATGGGGGACTCCTTGCAGCAAAAGAGGCTCTTCAATCTGATGAGATTGATGGATATGAAACATACCTGATCACAATCAGCGACGGAATTACTTACCTTTGGACAGATGAGAACACTGGTGTTACGATGTCTGTTTATACAGCACTGGGTAACACTACAAGCAATACAAATGAGGTAAACGATCAAGATAAAAGACCAATCACAGATGAAATGTTTGCAGCGCTGGTGGACCCAACCAATGAAGAAATAAAAAGTGCTTTAAGCGATACGGAAGCAATTTCCGTGGCGTGGGCAGACTCCACAAAAGGATATAGAGCTATGACTGAGGGTTCTTATGTAACCACAGAAGAATTTTATGATCAAAGCAAATTGTCCGGCTCTGAGGTTGCTATTTATAAATCGGTTGAGGTTTACAAGGAACTGGTTAGCCTGGTTGATAACGCGTATGCGTTAAAGCTTGACGAAGGCAATTGGACTGCATATCCGTATGGTGAGAAGCTGATGGATCATCTTGCTGATCTGGCCAATGGCGGTGAGATTACAGAGGGAACGGCTAAGAGTACGTTCGCCGGTATCCGTGATCAGATTATATATGAGATCCAGAGCGGAACTATCACAGACGTCATTGGTGCGGACTTCACGCTGACAGATACGGATGCGATCACAGCCAGCACATTCACGCTGACAGCAGAGGGACATACCTATACTGTTGATGAGATTGAAGTGAGCAGCAACACCGTAACCTTCTATAACGTGGCGGAAGACGGGACAAGAAGTGCAGCCTTTGTGTTAACCTACTATAAGGGAACCACTGCGGCAGGTAATGTTGGGAATTATGTGATAACAGCGACAAATGTAACAGATGGTATCTATGTATGCGCCTATTATCCATGCGATATCGATGATGAGGTGAACGGCGCTGTTTCAGACGAATATTTTACGCTGCAGATTAAGGTGCCGGTTAAATCACTGGAACTGACCTACAATCTGACGCTGACCAGTCAGCAGTCGGCAGCCGGCACCTATGAGGTCCCGACCAATGAGCAGGCGATTCTGGACTACACGTCGACGGATGGAACAACGGGAAAAGAGGAATATCCGGAGCCGACGGTCAGCTACACGATAACGAGCAGCGATCCGGGCACTTCGACTGATCCGGGCACGTCGGGCAGCAGCTCCTCTTCAGGCAGCTCGTCATCGAGCTCCAGCTCAAGTTCGAGTTCCAGCAGTTCCAGCTCCGGCAGCTCGAGCTCCGAGGTGTCGGCCACCGCAGCAGCGGCGACCGACGACAGCGCGAATATCTGGCTGCCGCTGCTGGGTCTCATCGTGGCGCTCGCGGGACTGGGCGGTTTTGGCTATGCGACATACCGAAAGAAAAAGATGACAGGAAGATAAAATATTGATAGAGAGAAACGGCTCCGGGGAAACCCGCGGCTGTGGATTCTGGGCAAAGCCTTCGGAAAACACGCCTTCCGGGGGCTTCGCTTATTACCAGTGTGAAAAATACGGAGCTGAGCGACTGTCTGGAGGCCGGAAAACAAGGATAATATCGGACTTGCACTTCTGTCCGGGAATGGGTATAATAGGCGGGTACGACAAAAGACAGTTTTGCAAGGGGATACGAGTATTATGAAAAAGGTAGTAAAGTTTGGCGGCAGCTCTCTGGCGAGTGCGGAACAGTTTCGGAAGGTTCGGGATATTGTGACGGCGGAGGAGAGCCGCAGGTATGTGGTGCCCTCGGCGCCGGGGAAGCGCTTCAACGGCGACACGAAGGTGACGGATCTTCTATACCAATGTTATTACGCGGCGGCGAACGGCGAGGACTTCAGCGGACTGATGAAGCAGATTCGTACCCGCTACGAAGAGATCATAAAAGGTCTGGAGCTGAATCTTTCGCTGGAAAAGGAATTTGAGAAGATTGCGGAGAATTTCAGGAGCAGACGGGGCAGCGACTATGCGGCCTCGCGCGGTGAATATCTGAACGGCCTTCTTTTGTCTGCCTGGCTGGACTATCCGTTTGTGGATGCTGCGGAGGTGATTCGCTTTGACGAGAAGGGAGAGTTCGATGCGGACACAACGAACCGCCTGCTCGGCGAACGCCTTGCGGAGATGCCCAATGCGGTAATTCCGGGTTTTTACGGCGCTTATGAGGACGGTACGATTAAGACCTTCTCGCGCGGTGGTTCTGATATTACCGGCTCGATTGTGGCGAGCGCGGTGACAGCGGATCTCTATGAGAACTGGACGGATGTTTCCGGCTGTCTGGTGGCTGATCCGAGGCTGATCCGCGATCCGGCGGTGATCGACGTCATCACCTACAAAGAGTTGCGGGAGCTGGCTTACATGGGAGCGACCGTCCTGCATGAGGATGCGATTTTCCCGGTGCGCAAGGCGGGGATCCCGATCAATATCTGCAACACCAATCGTCCGAATGACAAGGGGACGATGATCGTGGCGAGCACCTGTCACAGGCCGGACTATACGATCACGGGAATCGCCGGAAAGAAGGGCTTTGTCGCGGTCAATATTGAGAAAGACATGATGAACAGCGAGATCGGCTTCTGCCGCAGGGTGCTGTCGGAGTTTGAAAAGCAGGGAATCTCGATTGAGCATATGCCTTCCGGGATCGATACGATGACCGTAATCGTGCACAGGGATGAATTTGAGGCGCACGAGCAGCAGGTTCTTGCGGGTATCCAGCGGGCGGTGAATCCGGATTACCTCGATGTGGAGGGCGACATCGCGCTGATCGCCGTGGTGGGACGCGCCATGAAGTCGACGCGTGGTACGGCGGGCCGGATCTTTTCCGCATTGGCACACGCCAACGTGAACGTAAAGATGATCGATCAGGGCTCCAGTGAGTGGAATGTCATTGCGGGGGTTCGGGACGAGGATTTTGAGAAGGCGATTCGCGCGATCTACGATATTTTTATTAATACCCAGCTCTGAAGAATGTCTTAAATTTTTGTGAAATTGCGCTATTTTGTGCGGACTTGTGATATACTCTCCCGTATAGGCATAATAAGAGAGGGACAGCATGGTTACACGGGAAGAGTTTTACATGGACTCTGCGGATGGAGTTCATATGATACATGGTTACCGCTGGTACGATCAGCGGGAAAACTACCGGGCGGTTCTCCAGATTGTGCATGGAATGCTGGAACACATTGGCAGGTATGATGGATTTACCACCCGTATGGCTGAAGCAGGCTATTTTGTGGTCGGCCATGACCATCTGGGGCACGGAGATTCGGTGAACAGCTCGGATGAGCGCGGCTGTATCGGGGAGGACGGAGCTTCGCTCTGGCTGAAAGATATCGAGCAGGTGCGACGGATGGCTGCGGCGAATGTGCAGAATGTGCCGTATATCATTTTGGGTCACAGCATGGGGTCGTTCCTTGTGCGCCGCTATCTGATCTATCGCGGGACAAAGGTGGACGGAGCGATTATCATGGGCACCGGTCAACAGCCGGCTTTTCTGGCCGGACTTGGCCGTTTGGTCGCGAATGTCAGCATGCTGGGAAACGGCAGGGACGGGAGGAGCCGTCTATTGGATCTGATGACTTGTACCGGCTATGCGAAGCGTTTTCCGGATAATGCGCGGACGGGGAGCTGGCTGAGCCGTGATCCGCAGGTGCTGCTCGATATGCTGCAGGACCCCAAGATGGATTTTCAGTTTTCACTGGGGGCATATGAGGCCCTGTTTCAGACCTTTCAGGAGGTCGTTACGCCACGCGCCGCGGACCGTATGCCGAAAGACCTGCCGATTCTTATCCTCTCGGGAGATGAGGATCCGGTCGGCGAGAATGGAAAAGGCCCGCGCCGTTTTGAGGCCATGCTTAGAAAGATAGGTATGGAGGATGTCAACTGTACGATTTATCAGCACGGACGGCATGAACTTCTGAATGAGGTAAATAAGGAACAGGTGATGGGCGACATTGAGCGCTGGTGTGCGGATGTCTGCGCGCGGATTGCGGTTAAAAGATCTGGGGGATGATGAAGGTGAAAAGATTCTTTTCGTTATTTATGGCTGCGCTGCTGCTGACGGCTCTGCTGCCGGCGGGCGCTTTGTGCGTGGAGGCGTCGGGGACGGCGGTGCTGGCCCTGGGCGCGGATCTCAGCGATTCCGAACGGGCGACCGTGCTGTCGGAGATGGGTATCACGGAGGAGGAAGCGGCCGCCTACGAGACGATCTACATCACGAACGATATGGAGCATGAGTATCTGGATGATTCGCTGGGCTCTTCAGTTGTCGGTACACGCGCGCTCTCGTCAGTGCTGCTGATTCCGCAGGAGAGCGGGGCCGGGCTCACGGTGGAGACGCACAATATCAGTTACTGCACGGTTGCCATGTATCGCAACGCGCTGCTGACGGCGGGCGTGGAGGACGCGAAGGTGATCGTGGCTGCCCCATTCTCAATCAGCGGGACGGCGGCGTTGATCGGCGCGGTGAAGGCATATGAGACCTACAGTGGGACGGAGGTCAGTGAGGAGGCTTTCGAGGCGGCTACAGACGAGTTGGTGCTGACAAGCGAGCTGACGGATGAGCTGGAGAATCTGGATGAGGATCAGATTTCAGATTTGATCGCCTATTTGAAGCAACAGGTTGCGGAGCAGGGACTGGACGATCCGGATGCACTCTCGGATCTTGTATCTCAGGCCTCTGAGCAGATGGATCTGGAGCTGACGGACGAACAGATTTCCAAGATTGTAGATCTGCTGTTGAAGCTGAACAATTTGGATATCGACGTGGATACGCTGTTGTCACAGGCACAGGATCTGTACAGCAAGATAGAGTCTCTGGGGATTGATATCGACAGCGAGAAGGTGGGGAATTTTATCACCCGCTTTATATCGTCCATATGGGAACTGATTCAGAGCTTTCTCTCAAAGGTCGATTGTAAAATGAAGTTGAACACCTAAAAAATCCATAGCGATTGAA
>JAJQBC010000147.1 GCA_021203465.1 Lachnospiraceae bacterium
GGTGTCGGCGCTATGCTGGGCTTCATGCCGCAGATGTTTATCCTGTTCTTCTTCCTGGCCATTCTGGAGGACTGCGGATACATGGCACGTATCGCTTTCGTGATGGACAGGGTTTTCCGCAAATTCGGTCTGTCCGGCAAGTCCTTTATCCCTATGCTGATCGGCACCGGCTGCGGCCTGCCCGGCATTATGGCTGCCCGTACCATTGAGAACGAAAAAGACCGACGTCTGACCATTATGACCGTCACTTTCATGCCCTGCGGCGCGAAGCTGCCGCTGATCGCCTGCATTGCCGGCGCGCTGTTTGGCAATAACGGGTTGGTTGCGTTCTCCTGTTATGTGCTGGGTATCGTGTCCGTGATCGTGACCGGCGTGATGCTGAAAAAGACAAAGCTGTTTGCCGGAGATGTGACGCCTTTTGTTATGGAGCTTCCTGCCTATCACTTTCCTACTGTGAAGAATGTATGGCACAGTATCTGGGATCGTCTGAAGGCGTTTGCAAAGAGAGCCGTCACGGTTTATATGTTGGCCGCTATTCTGGTGTGGTTCCTTTCCAGCTTTGGGTGGATGAACGGAGCCTTCGGCATGGTAGATGATCTGGAACAGAGTATTTGTTATTACATAGGAAATGCGATCGCCTGGATATTCACTCCCTGCGGATTTGATAAGTGGCAGGCAGTTATCGCATCCATCCTCGGCCTTGCGGCGAAGGAAGAAGTGGTTGGTGTGCTGGGTCAGTTTGCCGCCATGTCGGATGCGCTGGACGTGGTGGAATCCGGTGGGAGCCTTGCCCCGATCGCTGCCCTGCTGGGCAACAGCGCTCTGGTGGGCTATTCCTTCCTGGCGTTTAACCTGCTGTGCGCTCCCTGCTTCGCAGCGATCAACACCATCCGTGTGGAGATGCAGAACGGCAAGCTGGCTGCGTTTGCGATCGCCTATCAGTGTGTGTTTGCCTATGCGGTTTCCCTTCTGATTTATCAGTTCGGTTCCCTGTTTACCGGAGGCGGCTTTACAGCGGGAACGGTTGCCGCGATCCTCGTTCTGGCCTTTATCCTCTTTATGTTGTTCCGGCCAGGGTACAAACCTGCAAATGACAAAAAGGGTGTTGCGAACGCCGCTGCAATGTAATACGAAGGAGATACACTTTCAACGAAGTAGCGTTTTAATCGGAAGACAGGCATTTCAAAAGAGATGCCTGTCTTTTCGTGAAGGGTGAGAGGCGACTGTGAGCATCTAATTGGCAGCGCGATACCATTGGTTAAAATACAGTTCCTTCGGACTATAATGATTATGAAATTGTCCATATCAGCTTGACAATGGAAAACTTGAAATCAATGAGGAGGAAGCGCCTGCGATACGAATTATTTTTGAACAGTATGTGAATACGGATATGGGGGTAAATGGGATTTCCAAGTATCTGGAAAATCATTCCCGCTCCGCCAGAAGAACCGCGGCCAGCATCAGGAAGCATCCTGCTATCTGTATGATTGTCAACGATTCCTGAAGCAACATGACGGAAAAGAGCATTCCAAATACTGATTCCGTAGAAAGCAGCATTGCGGATATTTCCGGTGGAAGGCGTTTTTGTCCCAAAAGTTGCATCAGGAATCCAATCATGGTGCTGAAAGCGCCCAGATAAATAAGAGGAAACAGTACTCGGGGATCTGCAAAGTTAACGGCCAGACTGTTTCCGGACAACAGCCATATTATGCCCGCATAAAGGGTTGCTGAAATGGATTGAAGCATTGTGAGTGTCAATACATCGTCCTTTTCTGTAAAACGGTCTACAGCCAGAATATGCGCTGAGAAGCCAACACTCCCGATCAGTGCGAGAAAATCCCCTGTTCCAATTCCGCCTTTTCCTGTTCCAACGAGAAGAAAGAGTCCCGGGACAGCAAGGCAGATCGCAAAAATGCACAGCTTTCCCGGTTTCCTGTGAAATATCACGCAACTAAGCAACGGAACCAGTACTACGTAGAGCGCGGTGATAAATGCGACTCTTCCGGCTGTCGTGTCCGGCTGTGCCAGCGCCGTTGTCTGAAAATACTGACTGATGTAGAGAAGCGCTCCCAAAACAGCACCTTCTGCGAGTATCCGCCGGTTCACTCCTCTTAGTCGCTTTCCCAGAAAGATTAAAAGCAACACGCTGGAAATCAGATAACGCCCCGTCATCAGAGCATAAAAGGAAACGGAATCAAGGGAATTTCGTATAACAACATATCCATATCCCCAGAGTGCGGTCGCTATCAGTATTTCTGCGCTCCCAAACAGACGATTTTTCAATGTCCCGTTGTATTTATCCATGTTCATTTTATCCCTTCTTTCTTTTTTGAAAGTATAGAAAATAATCAGACCGTTTTCCATTCACAATTCAGCTAAATATATTTCCTATTTTGTCCTTTACAAATCTGATTGACAGCATGACTGATGTTAAATAGAATAAAAGACAGGAGGATTATTATCCATGGACAGGGCGGAATTTCTATCAAAAACGGACATCTACACAGGCGATTACAACGGAATACTGCGAGGGCCTGACAATGAGTTTTGCCATGGATTTCATTATCATGATTTTTATGAGCTGGTACTCTATCTTGGCGATGCAGGGATTTTTTGTACGGAAAATGAGGAATATACGCTTCATCGTGCCGATCTCGTTCTGATCAGTATGTTCCGGCCACATTTCCTTTTGCGGAATACGGACAGTGATTATCAGCGTTTCAGCATTGATATTGATCTCGGCCTGCTGATCTCATACAGCACTCCTGCTTCAAATCTGCTGGACATTTTTTATAACGATACTCCTGTTTATCATCTGACAGAGGAACAATTTCAAAAATATCTTCTTCTGATCGATGAATATCGGAGACTTACGCCTGCACGTGGGCACGATATTCTGGAAAAGGCTCTGATTCATCGACTTCTGGCTTACGCGTATAATGACTGCGTTTCCGACGAGCATATGGATGAAACTGCAATTCGGCATATGCAGGTCATTCGCCGGCTTTTACATTACATTGATGGCCACTTAAGTGAAACGATAACTGTTCGGGAGCTTGCGGAGGAAGTTCACTACAGTGAATACTACCTGTCTCGTCTCTTTAAAAAAATAACCGGAAAAACATTAACGGGCTACATATTGGAGAAAAAAATCGAGACAGCAGCCTTTTTACTGCGCAGCGGCAACAGGAGCAGTCAGGCGGCCGAACAGGCCGGCTTTCGCAATTACAGTTATTTTTATAAATCTTTCAAGAAATATATGCACATGAGCCCCGCCGAATATCGGGATTTATACGACAGGAAGCAAAACATTCTCTTTGAAGTTTAAAAAGTTAAAATTGACATATTAGATACTCATATGGTATATTATTGGTCAGATTTGATGTGTTAATTTGAGGATATCATATGAAAATCACAGGTTTTGAAAACAATGAAATAATTTTACGGGAATTAGGGCAGAGAATAAAGGATACGCGAATTGCCATGAACGATACACAGAACGATCTGGCGGAAAAATCGGGAATCGCACTCAGCACACTTTCCAGAATGGAACGGGGAGAGAGCGTGGGACTCGAAAATCTGCTCAATATTCTAAGAGCACTGGGCGCGCTGCCAAATCTGGAATTACTTTTACAGGAGCAGACGCTTCGTCCAACGGACATTGTCGATAGAAAAACAAAAAGAAAGCGCGCGTCCAAATCAGGGAAAGCTTCTGCAAAGAATACATGGGTTTGGGGGGATGAAAAAACATGAGCGTGGCAGAGGTATACTTGTGGGGAACGCGAATCGGCGCGATACAGCAGGAGACCGTGACAAGTGTCCCTGTTTTTAACTACGATTCTGATTTCCTGCGCAGCGGAATCGAACCGGCTCCTCTGGTCATGCCGCTAAGCGCACGCAGTTGGTCGTTTCCAGCTTTGTCAGAGGAGAGCTTTCACAGGTTGCCGGGGCTTCTGGCAGATTCCCTCCCGGATAAATATGGAACCCGACTGATTGAAAGGTATCTGGCGGAGCAGGGGCGAAGCATTCATTCTCTGACCGCAGTAGAACGCCTCCTGTACACAGGCAAAAGAGGGATGGGCGCATTGGAATATGTTCCTGCAGCGGATTATGCCAAAGTTGATGACGCATCTATAAATATTTCTGCATTAGTGGAACTGGCTTCTGAAATTTTAAGCGAGAGAGAGCGCGTGCATATTGCTGATCACGATCATGTGATGGAGCAGATTCTCAATGTCGGAACCTCGGCAGGCGGTGCGCGCGCGAAAGCGGTCGTCGCCTGGAATCCGGAAACGGGAGATATTCGTTCCGGACAGATTGATGCAGGAATGGGTTACACCTATTGGCTTATTAAGTTCGATGGCGTAAAAAACAATAAGGATAAAGGTGAAAAAGCAGACAGAGAAACCCATACAAGAATTGAGTATGCGTATTACCTGATGGCCAGAAACGCCGGAATTGTAATGAGCGACTGCCGACTGTATCAGGAATCGGGATATTATCACTTCATGACGCGACGATTTGACCGAAATGAAGAGGGAGGAAAATTCCATATGCAGTCATTAGGAGCAATTGCTCATTATGATTATAACATGCCCGGCGTCTATAGTTATGAACAGGCATACGATGTGATGAATCGTATCGGTCTTGATTAAAAGGATGCGGAGCAACTGTTCCGGCGAATGGTATTTAATGTTTTAGCCAGAAATCAGGATGATCATGTAAAAAACATTTCGTTTCTGATGGATAGACGGGGAAAATGGAGTCTTGCTCCGGCCTATGATATTACTTATGCCAACGATGCGGGAAACCGCTGGCTGGCCAGACATCAGATGAGTATCAATGGAAAAACGGAAGGTTTTACGCAGGAGGATATTCTGGCCTGTGGAAGGCGAATGAATCTTTCCAGGTCAGTGATACACAAAGTTCTGGATGAGGTAAAAGCTGCTCTGCTTAGTTGGAAGGACTGTGCCGAGATGGCTTTTTTGAATGAGAAGGAAATAGAGTACATACAAAAGCAGTTTGTCATTTTGTAACCTGGAAATCTCGTGGCCTGATTTACTTTTTCAAATCAGGGCAACATACACGTTGAAACTTGCACCCTCTTAACGAAATCAGGCGAGGCGTAGATTGAGTTTAGAAGTGACAGATGGATAAATATTGATGAGGCTGCAGAATATCTGGGTATCAGGCCAGGTACTATTCGGGACTGGATTAGAAAGGGGAAAAATGTTCCTGCACATAAAATTGGTAAACAATGGAAATTTAAGCGTTCTGAGTTAGATGCGTGGATTGCAAGTGGCGAAAGCGCAATTGAATGAAGAACATAAAGTTGATGATGAAAATTATATGTGGAAATGGAGATAAACGAGGGCTATGGCTGTGAAAAAATCAGAATTGTATTCTATGTTGTGGGAAGCCTGCAACAAATTAAGGGGCGGCGTTGAACCTGCCAGGTATAAGGATTATGTTCTTGTACTGCTGTTCTTTAAGTACGTATCTGATCGGTACAAAGGACAACCGTTTGCGGAGTTCACTGTGCGCGAAGGAGCCGCCTTTGACGATTTGATTAAGGCGAAGGGCAAGCCGGATGTCGGCGAACGTGTGGATAAGATTATCCAAAAATTTCTCGAAGATAACAGACTCCAGGGTTCCCTGCCCGATGTGAGTTTTAATAACCCGGATGAACTTGGAACCGGAAAGGAACTGGTAGATAAGGTATCTGGCCTGATTGGTGTGTTCCAAAACCCGGCTATTGATTTCAAAAATAACAGGGCAAGCGGCGATGATATTATCGGTGATGCTTACGAGTATTTTATGATGAAATTCGCCCAAGAGTCCGGCAAGAGCAAGGGACAGTTTTACACGCCAAGTGAGGTTTCTCGCATTATTGCTCGTCTGATTGGAATCGGTGATATCAAGCAGTCGTCTACAAAGAAATGGACTCTGTACGACCCGGCCGCAGGCAGCGGCAGCCTGTTAATCCGGGCGGCAGATGAAGCACCTGTAGACGAGGATGGTGACTCTATTGTTACTATCTTTGGACAGGAAAAAGACCATGTGACTGCTGGCTTGGCAAAAATGAACCTGATTCTTCACCAGAAAGGCACGGGCGACATTAAGAAGGGTAATACACTTTCCGACCCTGCATTTACAGACGAGTTCGATGAATTGAAAAAGTTCGACTTTATCGTCATGAATCCACCATTTTCGGACAAATCCTGGAGTGATGGAATCAAGGCAACTGAAGATAAATACAAACGATTTGACGGCTTTGGTGTGCCACCAGAGAAGAATGGTGACTATGCATGGTTTTTACACGTTATCAAATCTTTGGACAGCAACGGCAAGGCAGGCATTATCATGCCTCATGGCGTGCTTTTCAGAGGAAATGCGAAGGAAACTATCCGAATTGCCATCCTGAAAAAACATTATATCAAAGGGATTATCAGTCTGCCTGCTAACCTTTTTTATGGTACGGGTATTCCCGCTTGTATCGTCATCATTGACAAAGAGAATGCTGACGAGAGAGACGGTATTTTCCTTATTGATGCCAGCCGTGGTTTCAAGAAAGATGGAAATAAAAACAGACTGCGTGAACAGGACATCGAAAAAATCGTGCAGACCTTGTCCAGGAGTAAGGTGCAGCGAGTAATGAAAGCACTGACAAATGAGGGCTATATTAGACGTGAAGGTTCCAGGAAAAACGGACGTTGGGTAATATTAAAAGATATCTGATTAAGTTTTAGAAGGAGAAAAAGATATGTTATTTATTTGCTATCCAAAGTGTTCCACCTGTAAGAAAGCACAGAAGTGGCTGGATGAGCGTGGCATAAAATACGAAGAGCGCCACATCGCGGAGGAGAATCCCTCTTACGAGGAGCTGAAGGATTGGCATTCGAAGAGCGGGCTTCCACTGAAGAGGTTTTTTAACACCAGTGGGCTTCTTTATAAAGAAATGCAGTTGAAGGACAAGCTTGCCGCGATGAGTGAGGACGAGCAGCTAAAGCTGCTTGCCACCAACGGGATGCTGGTAAAGCGGCCATTGCTTATTGATGGTGGCACTGTGCTTGTTGGATTTCGGGAAGCAGAGTGGAATGATAAATTAAATTAATTTGCGTTTCAGTCATTGCATGAGAAAAATATAAGTGGGGGAATTTCTGATGGCAATACCTAAATATTTTGAGATGTACAGGACGTTTCTTGAATGCTTAAAAGATGGAAAAGTACATACCACCAAAGAGATGAAAAACGCGGTTATAAGTGCATTTAACCTGAGCGAAGATGATGTCACGGAAATGCTTCCAAGCGGAAGGCAAAGGGTTTTTGAAAACCGTATTGGCTGGTGTCGTACCTATTTAAAAAAAGCGGATTTGATAATAAGCCCTGCAAGAGGGCAGTTTGTCATCACGGAAAGAGGATTACAGGTATTATCACAAGAAGGGGAGATTAATGATAATACATTAATGCAGTTTCCGCAGTTTGTTAAGTTCAAAAAGGGCGAATATGTACAGGTGGATTTAAACGAGACCCCGGAAGAAAAGCTTAAAGAAGAAAGTACTCCTCAGGAAGTACTGGAGAGTTCTTATGAGGAGCTGAACAATGCGTTGGTCAATGAACTATTGTCCGAAATCCTTGAAATGGATCCTTATAAATTTGAAAAATTAGTAGTAGACCTTTTGGTTAGAATGGGCTATGGGAAGCTGCAATACGATTCAAAAGTAACGAAAAAGTCAGGAGATGAGGGAATTGACGGAGTTGTTACTGCTGATAAACTTGGTTTTGACTCTATATATGTTCAGGCAAAATGATTTAAAGATGGCACAGTAGGACGGCCTGAAATTCAAAAATTTGTCGGCGCATTAGCCGGACAGGGAGCCCAAAAAGGAATATTCATTACAACTTCAAGATTCTCAGAAAAAGCAGAAGAATTCGTTACGAAAATTGCAAGTGCAAGTTGAACACATCCGCGAAAAATTTTTAATAGAGT
>JAJQBC010000030.1 GCA_021203465.1 Lachnospiraceae bacterium
CTTTGCGCGGAGCGCAGAGCTGAAGAAAAGCCCGTAGATTCAATGATTCTACGGGCTTTGTCTTTCCCGAAAGAATACGGGGGACAGGGCAAACGGAAATCATAATTATGTCTGGACAATGCTTCGGCTGATGGAAGTCCAGTACAATGACTATCATGATGACAGTTATGAACTGGAGCAGGAGAATTACTATCCGCTGTACGATTACATCGCGGACATGTATTACAGGGTGCATATTTCTGAGGGAATGAGTGAGACAGAGTGTGAGCAGGCGGCGAGTGACCTGATAGAAAAGATTACTTATGATGTGCCGGAGGAATACCATCTTGATACGGAGGAGTTTTACAGATATCTGGAGCAGTTTATCGTGGGAAATAATATACTTTCGCCGGAAACGGATGCTGCCTGAGAAGGGAAGATAAAGATGCCAATACATATTGTGCGAAATGATATCACAAAAATGGAATGTGATGCCATCGTGAACGCGACGAATCCAAAGCTGACCGACGCGGGTGGTGGCGTGGACGCCGCCATACACCGCGCGGCGGGCCCGGGGCTGGACGAGGAGTGCAGGAAGCTGAAAGGATGCAGGCCTGGACAGGCGAAGCTTAGCGGAGGCTATGATCTGCCCTGTAAGTACGTGATTCACACGGTCGGGCCGCACTGGCTGAGCGGGCCGAATCAGAAGAAAAAGATTCTGGAGTCCTGCTACCGGGAAGCCTTAAGAGTGGCGGCGGAGCAGGGCTGTGAGACGGTGGCGTTCCCGCTGATCGCGACGGGGACGCTCGGTTTTCCGAAGGATCAGGCGTTGCAGATCGCCATTTCTGAGATCAGCAGATTTTTATTGACAAGGGACATGCTGGTCTGGCTTGTCGTGTATGACAAGGATAGTTTTCAGGTCAGCAAAAAGCTGATCGAGGACGTCACGGAGTATATCGACGAGTGCTATGTGGAGGCGCATTACGTTGGCGAGGAAACCGTGTTGTCTACCAGTGCGCTGGATTCCGCGGGGTCCCGCAGGTTATGGGAGTGGGAGGAAAGCCAGACAGCACGGTCAGCTGAAAAGCCCCCGACGCCAGATGCGCAGGAATCTCTGCTTGAAGAAGGAGTATGCTTTACAAAAGCTCCGATGGAGGCCATGCCTTCTCCAAATTTGCAGGACATGTTAAAACAGCTGGATGAGAGTTTCTCCCAGATGCTGCTGCGCAAGATCGACGAAAAAGGGATGACGGACGCGGAGTGTTATAAAAAGGCGAACGTAGACCGCAAGCTGTTCTCCAAGATCCGCAACAACGTGAATTACAGGCCGAGTAAGACGACCGCGATTGCTTTTGCCATCGCATTGGAGTTGCCCTATGACGAGGCAAAGGATATGCTGATGAAGGCGGGTTTTGCGCTCTCTCGTAGCAGTAAATTTGATATTATCATCGAGTATTTTATCCGCAATGGGATTTATGATATTTTTCAGATCAATGAGGTGCTTTTTGAATTTGACCAGAGTCTTTTGGGGATGTAGGAGGTAAAAGCATGTACGGAGCAATGATAGGGGACATTGTCGGTTCCAAATATGAATTCAACAACATTAAAACAAAGGAGTTTCCGCTATTTTCGGAGGGCTGCGCGATCACGGACAATTCGGTCATGACCGTGGCGGTGACAAGCGCCATCCTGAAAAGCCGGGACGAGCAGTATCATAGTGGAAAACGGACATTTCGCAGTATTCTGGTCGAGGAGATGCAGCGCTATGGCAAACGCTTCCCTCATCCGCAGGGTGGGTATGGCGGGCGTTTCGGGCAGTGACTGCAGATGGAGAATCCGAAACCCTACAACAGCTTTGGCAATGGCTCGGCGATGCGGGTGTCGCCCTGTGGGATTGTTGCGGTCTGTATGGAGGAGGCGGTGGCGCTTGCCAGGGCTTCGGCCAGCGTTACCCACAATCATCCGGAGGGCATCAAGGGTGCGGAGGCTGTGGCCGCGGCGATTTTCCTGGCGAAGATGGGCAAGAGCAGGGAGGAAATCCGAAGCCATATTTGTGAGCATTACTATGAGCTGAACACCACGGTGGATGAGATTCGGGTTCACTATGGTTTTGATGAGAGCTGCCAGGGGACGGTGCCGGAGGCGCTGATCTGTTTCCTGGAGTCGGAGAGCTTTGAGGACGCGATCCGCAACGCAATTTCGATTGGCGGGGATTCCGATACGGTTGGCGCGATTACCGGCTCAGTTGCGTGGACATATTACTGCAGGGAAAAAGGATATTCCCAATGGGTTTATGAGGTGCCGGAGGAGATGGCAGCAATCCGGCAGCAGGCGCTGGCCTATATTCCGGAAGACTTTGTGAAGACCGCGGAGGAGCTGCATGAAGCCGCTTGGCGACGGATGGGAACCTATGGGCGAGTGGGGAGCTGCACGTGGATATTAAGTCCTGGGGAAATAAGGGAAAATCAATTCTAATGTCGCTTTCCATGCGACCACCGGAGTCCGAAGACCTTCTATAATGTGAGTATAAACCAATACATTCACATTACAGGAGGTTTTCATTATGAAGAACGACATTACAGAACTGGTATTTATCCTTGACCGCAGCGGCTCGATGGCCGGGTTGGAGGGCGACACGATCGGCGGCTTTAACGCCCTGATCGAGAAGCAGAAGAAGCAGGACGGGGAGTGCTATGTCTCCACGATTCTCTTTGACAACAGGAGCGAAGTTCTGCATGACCGGGTGCGGCTGGCGGATGTGAAGCCGATGACAGACCGCGATTACACGGTTCGCGGCTGCACGGCGCTTCTGGACGCGATCGGCTGCGCGGTGCATCATATCGAGAATATTTACAAATACGCGCGTCCGGAGGATGTGCCGGAGCACACGATGTTCGTGATCACGACTGACGGCATGGAGAACGCGAGCCACCGCTATGGAAGCGACGAAGTAAAGAAGATGATCGAAGAGAAGAAGGAACTCGGATGGGAATTCCTGTTCCTCGCGGCGAACATCGACGCGGTGCAGGCTGCTGCGCGTTTTGGCATCGGCGCGGACAGGGCGGTAAATTACCATGCAGATCATCAGGGAACGAAGGTTGTCTATGAAACGGTTGCGGAGACGGTCTGCATGATGCGGGCCTGCGAACCGATTGAGGAGAACTGGAGCAGGAAGATTGACGAGGACTTTAAGGGCAGGAAAAAGAGTATGTCCGATAAAGAGGCTTAAAAATTAAAATGATATTGTTTTTCCTGAATGAGCACGTATAATATAAGTACGGCATAATATCTGCTCAGATAAAAACAGACAGAAAAGAAATGAGACATGCCAAAGAGGATGCGGATCTGCAGGCGGAGCTGAGCGATACAGTGCAGAAGCTCCATGTGAAGTGCATGGATGGAGACAGCGATTACGGAACTGACGGAAGCGGCGCTGGCTGCCAGAAGGAAAAGCTGCGGGGAAACCGTGTGAGGAGGGGAAGATACTACGAAGCATGAAAAAAAGGCCATGAAGCATGGCAAATACGATACGAAATATGATAAACTATGCAGCATAATATCCATTGTTTTTTCCGGGATATTTGCACTATTTGCAGGCTGGTGGCTGGGCTTTTTCGAGTGGATGGCGGATGATTCGCTTGGCTATTCGCTTATCGGTACGCTTATAGGATATGTGGTGATTTTTACCATATTTTTTGTGCTGGCGATTTGGCTTGATATAAGCCTTGTAAAACTGCTGACAAAAAAGTTTAATGCGGAGATTTTAGCCATTGTCAGGGATTTTGACGAGACGAAGGATGCTGAAAAGTTCTATCATGCGCTTATGAATATCCAACACCGCGCAAAATTCAGAAATGACTTAAATGCACTGTATCTCAACCTTTCCACAGCGCTATCTCATCAGGGCAGGACGGAAGAGGCGCTGGAGAAGTTGAATGAAATACAAACGGATGACAAACAGCTCAAAATGCTTATAGAAAAGCAAAGGACAGACATTATGGATAAATCCGGTTGAAGCTGAACGACAGTGTATTGTGCCTTGACAGGAAGGTCTGTCGACGGCGGTTGCGTTGGAGTTATAGAAGCAGTCGCATGCGCAGGATGCTTCTTTCGGTGCCCCTGCTGCAGGCTTGGGCGGACGAGCTTCGGAAGGAAAGTGTTTTTTAAAAAGTGCTTGCATTTGAGTCGGATTCATGGTAACATATAATCCGTCGTCGAAGTGATCGACGGCATATATTTACGCAAAAATAGATTCCGGCTCCATGGTCAAGCGGTTAAGACACCGCCCTTTCACGGCGGTAACAGGGGTTCAAATCCCCTTGGAGTCATTGCTTTTAAAGCCTTGCCGATGTGGCTCAATTGGCAGAGCAGCTGATTTGTAATCAGCAGGTTATCGGTTCGAGTCCGATCATCGGCTTTATGGACCCATAGCTCAGTTGGTTAGAGCTTCCGGCTCATAACCGGATGGTCCCGGGTTCGAGTCCCTGTGGGTCCATTCCTTTTAAAATTAATTTTGGCCTGGTGGCTCAGCTGGTTAGAGCGCCGCCCTGTCACGGCGGAGGTCGTGGGTTCGAACCCCATCCGGGTCGCTGAAATAGTAGTGCAAAAGGCCGGCGTGGCGGAACTGGCAGACGCACAGGACTTAAAATCCTGCGGGACTTATCTCTCGTACCGGTTCGATCCCGGTCGCCGGCACTTGAAATTTTGTTTGTATTGTGTTATACTACCTTGTGGCTAAAACATGTGCGCGTAGCTCAGCTGGATAGAGCGTCTGACTACGGATCAGAAGGCCGGGGGTTCGAATCCTCTCGTGCACGCTGCAAAGACCATTTACGAGAATTTGTGAATGGTCTTTTTTCCTGCGTATGCATAATTTTCGCGAAGAAATCCCATACTAGCCCTGTAACCATTCATTACAGGAGGTAATTTACCATGAGTTCCAACAATACGAGCAATGCGAACAACGCAAACAATGCCGGCAATACGTCGGGCGGCTCCAGCTACAGCAGTGACTACAGCTCTTCGAGTGAGTCTAAGTCCAAGAGCAGCAAGAGCAAGAACAGCAGCTCCAAGAGCTCCACGAACTCCGGCAAGAACGAGGCCGAGAACAGCAACCAGTAAAAGATCCGAAAGAGGGCGCGGCGCAGGCCGCGCTCTTTTCGCATACAATAATATCAAAAGAAGAAAATGGGGCAGTCTATGGAGACGATTGCAGCGAAGGAAATCGATCGATATCTGTTTGACCGGAATTATCTGTTGGTAGATGTGAGAGAACCCTCAGAATATCGGAGGAAACATATCCGTGGGGCGGTCTGCATCCCGTACGACATATTGTTGCAGTGCATCCGGGGCCTGCGCGGGACTACGCCGATCCTGTACTGCGATAGGGGGAACCTGAGCATGCAGGCGGCGCGCGAGCTGGAGGAGCATGGCTACCGGGCGGTTTCGGTAGTTGGCGGTATAGAGGCGTATCGCGGGAAATATCTCGAGGGCAGTTTCCGCTGAGAAATGATTGACAGGGGTTCGAGGAAAAGCTAAGATAAAGAATGCGTGAGAGAAAGGGAGGCAAGATGAGCAGAATGGAATTAGTTGCCCCGTGCCATTTTGGCCTGGAGGCGGTCCTGAAAAGAGAGATTACAGATCTGGGATATGAGATCACCGGGGTGGAGGATGGAAGAGTTACCTTTGCGGGAGATGAGCGCGCGCTGTGCCGCGCAAACATTTTTCTGCGCACCGCGGAACGGGTATTATTGAAAGTGGGAAAAGTGAGAGCCGTCACCTTTGACGAGCTTTTTGAGAAAATAAAGGCGCTGCCATGGGAGGATTACATTCCTGCGGATGGGAAATACTGGGTCGCGAAAGCTTCTTCGATCAAGAGTAAGCTGTTCAGTCCTTCCGATATTCAGTCGATTGTCAAGAAGGCCATGGTGGAGCGCCTGAAGACAGTCTACGGGATCGAGTGGTTTCCCGAGACGGGCGCGGAGTATCCGGTGCGCATTTCTTTTATGAAGGACGAGGCGCTCGTCTGCCTCGACACGAGCGGCCTTTCGCTGCACAAGCGGGGTTATCGTACGATGGTCAGCCGTGCGCCGATCAAAGAGACGCTGGCTGCGGCTCTGATCATGCTGACGCCATGGAAGAAGGATCGGATTCTGGTGGATCCCTTCTGTGGCAGCGGTACCTTCCCGATCGAGGCGGCCATGATGGCGGCGAATATCGCGCCGGGTATGAACCGCAGTTTTACCGCAGAGAAATGGGGCAATTTTCTGAAGAGAAAATCCTGGTATGATGCGGTTGATGAGGCGAACGACCTTGTGGACGACAGTGTGGAGACCGACATTCAGGGTTATGACATCGATGGGGAGATCATCCGCGCGGCGCGGCAGAATGCGCAGGATGCGGGTGTCGAGCATCTGATTCATTTTCAGCAGAGGCCGGTGAGTGAACTCTCTCACCCGAAAAAATATGGATTTCTGATCAGCAACCCGCCCTATGGCGAGCGGCTGGAGGAGAAGAGCGCGCTGCCCGCGCTGTACCGGGAGATCGGCGAGCGCTTCCGGAGTCTTGACAGCTGGTCGATGTATCTTATCACCGCCTATGAGGACGCAGAGCGCGACATCGGGCGCAAGGCAGACAAAAACCGCAAGGTCTACAACGGCATGATGAAGACCTATTACTATCAGTTCCTCGGGCCGAAGCTGCCGAGGAGAAAGGCAGAAGAATGAAAATACTGTTTGCTACAGGCAATGCGGATAAGATGCGGGAGATACGCGAGATTCTGGGAGGTTCCGGGATTGAGGCCGTATCGCTGAAGGAGGCGGGCGTCTCGCTCGAGGTCGAGGAGAACGGTGCGACCTTCGAGGAGAACGCGATCATCAAGGCGCGGGCGTGCATGGAGCTGACCGGAGAGATCGCGCTGGCCGACGACTCCGGACTGGAGGTGGACGCGATGAATAAGGCCCCCGGGGTTCACTCGGCCCGTTATATGGGGTGCGACACTTCTTACCATGTTAAAAACAAGAGTATTATCGACTGTTTGGAAGGAAAAGTCGGCGGGGAGCGCAGCGCACGCTTCGTCTGTGCGATCGCGGCGGTATTTCCAGACGGGAGAATTCTGACCACATACGGGACGATGGAAGGGCAGATCGGCTATGAGGAGCGCGGGGAGAATGGCTTTGGTTACGATCCCATTTTCTATCTGCCGGAATACGGCTGTTATTCGGCAGAACTGTCCCGGGAGAAGAAAAATGAGCTCAGCCACCGCGGCAAAGCGCTGCGTGCCATGCGGGACAAATTAATGGCTGAATGGGAGAAGCGATGAAGGTATTGATCGTGAGCGATACGCATGGCAGAGAGTATGCGCTTGAGAAGATTGTGCGAAAGGTGGGCGCCTTTGACCGTCTGCTTCATCTCGGCGACGTGGAGGGCGGAGAGGAGCGGATTCGCGCGCTTGCGGGCGGCGTTCCGGCGGATATCATTGCGGGAAACAATGATTTCTTTTGTGATCTACCGAATGATCGGATGCTGACGATCGGACGTTATAAGGTCTGGATGACGCATGGGCATCGCTATTTTGTGCACGGCGGTCCGCTTTATATTAAGGAAGAGGCCCGGAAGCGCGGCGTGGATGTCGTCATGTATGGACACACGCACAGGCCGTATCTCGAGGTGGGGGAGGATCTCGCTGTCCTGAATCCGGGGAGCGTCTCCCTGCCGCGGCAGGAGAACCGAAAGTCCAGTTTTGCGATTATGGAGCTTGATCGGGACGGAGAGGCGCATTATACGATCTGTTATCTGTAAAAAGCGACTGAAAAAGCAGGCCTGATTTAAGAACGGGCTTTTCTGTTGCACAAATCTTTTTTCCATGA
>JAJQBC010000043.1 GCA_021203465.1 Lachnospiraceae bacterium
GAACGAAAAAAACAAACATATTTTCACAGAATATAAAATTTTCGTGAATTTTTCATAAGATTTTCTGATTGCTTTTAACGAAAAATCATGCTATACTCTTGTGCATGGGGCATTAGCGCAGCTGGGAGCGCGCCACAATGGCATTGTGGAGGCCACGGGTTCGAATCCCGTATGCTCCACTCAAAGATGCAAATCCGAACTCATTGAGTTCGGATTTTATGCGTTTTACTCCATTAAAAAAGCCTTAAAGCGTCCACTCCGTCTCCACATGCGGGCGGCTGTACCGCTGCTCCGTTATCTCGCGGTAAAATGCGGCTCTCGCCGCCTCCTGATACGGACTGACCCAGAGCAAAGCAATGCCAAGAGTGAGATTCGACAAGAGAATCCACCAGATAAAACTGACATCCAGCGTGAACAGCTTCCATTTATTACCGCGCATCAAGCGCTTGGATTCCGAGATCGCCTCCATCACGGAGAGATCGTAATTTTCGGCAAGAATATAGGGCGTCATCGCATAACGGTAGCTCGCAATAATACCGGGGATCACAAAGAGCATCGACCAGAGCAGAATCATCATGCCGCGGAAGAACTGCATGCAGAAGCCCTCCCACTTGCGATTAAAATGGCTGAACAGGTCGCTGAAGCGCGGATCATTATCGTCCGCGAGATTTAGGTTGAACTGCGCATAGCTGAGCGTCACAGCACCTCCGATGAACAATACAACCAAAAGATAAATACACACAACACTGACAATACCAACCAGAACCGGCAGAATCGTCTGAAACAGATCGCTCTCCAGAAAGGCCTCGGCCTGCTGCATCGCACTGTCATATTCCGCATCGCTGAGCACCGCCGCATTGTCACCATATGAAGTCAGATCAAAGCTCAGATTATTTCGGATTGCCGCGCCCAGCAGGCCGGCCACCAGTCCTGTACCGACGCCGAGCCCCCAGCGCCCCCGCAGGCTCTCCTTCGCAATCTTTTTATAGTCTCTTGATAAAAGCATCTCGCTATCTCCTGTATATCCTATAATATCCGTCAACAGGGCTATTGTAGCATTAAGCACTGTATTCTTCAAGCGGTTTCATTTATGGTAGGGCTCATGATTTCTTATGCGAAAGCTTCGGTAAATCTGTTCCAGCAGGATAACGCGCATGAGCTGATGTGGAAAGGTCATGTGGGAAAAGCTGAGCCGATAGTCCGCATGCTTCAGTACAGCCGATGAGAGTCCCAGAGAACCGCCAATGAGGAAGGCCATGTGGCTGACGCCGTCCACATTCCAGCGCTCCATCTGCCGTGCGAATTCCACCGAATCCGGCGCGTTCCCATCAATCGCGAGCGCGATCACGTAAGCTCCGTCCGGTATTTTCTGAAGGATGCGCTCCCCCTCCCGCTCCCGGATACCGACTTCCACCGCTTCAGAGGCACCGTCCGGCGTTCGTTCATCGGCCACCTCGATAATGTTCAGCCTACAATAGCGTCCGAGCCGTTTCATGTACTCTGCCACTGCGTCTGTCAGATATTTTTCTTTTATTTTGCCGACCGCAATGACCGTGATTTTCATACTGGCTCTCCGGATTCTGTCAGGTTTTGATTGATTATACCACAAAAACCCCTTATAATAAACACAAACGTGAAAAAGGAGGGACTGACGATGCCATGGTGTCCTGTCTGTAAAAGTGAATACGTAGAGGGGAAAACGCACTGTCCGGATTGTGATGTGGATCTGGTGGATGAGCTGCCGCAGGATCAGCCGGAGAAAGAAGAAATCCCTACATTGACGGAAGAAGAACGTGCGGATATCCTTGCTCGCCGCGCCGCCGCGTCACAGACCCGTACTTATACTTCCGCAAGGGAAAAGCAGTCGGAGAACCGTTCCTCCGCCTGGACCTTTCTGATTGTGGGCGGCATCGGGCTTTTGGTGATCACACTGGCGCTGCTCGGCATCGTAAAGCTCCCGCTGAATACCTTCTCTCTCGCCGTGATGGAAGTGATCTTTGTCATCTTTCTGATTATCGCGGCGCAGTCCTTCCGCAAAGTGATGCGGCTCATGGACGATATTGCCCGTGAGGACACGCTGGATGAGAAGGTGCGAAGCTGGATGCGGGAAAATTTGACGAGAGAGGAACTGCTCGCAGATGTTGACGCGGATACGACAGAAGAATTACAGTATTTCATCGTGTCGGAGCAGATCCGCAGGCAGCTCATGCTGCAGTTCCCCGAAATCGACGACGCCTACGCAGAGGAAATGACGGAGAATTATTACAACGAGCTGTTTTCATAAGGCTCGGACAAAGGCAGAGAGCAGGCTGTCTCATCGCAGTTTGCCCTCTGTCTTTTTATTTCGGTGCGTCTGCCGTGAGTTCGGTATAGCAGAAACAGCCGGAATTGTAAATCAGAAAGAGGAAAGCGGCGCCTCTTATTCGCTAAGAAGCGCCGCTCTCTACACTGTCACAGAACTTATTTATTGCTCAGGTACTCGTGGATACCCTTCGCAGCCGTCTTGCCCGCGCCCATGGCGAGGATGACGGTGGCCGCGCCGGTCACGGCGTCGCCGCCGGCGTAGACGCCCTCTTTCGAGGTCGCGCCGGTCTCCTCCGTCACGACGATGCACTGCCTGCGGTTGATATCCAGACCCTTCGTCGTCGAGGAGATCAGCGGATTCGGCGAGGTGCCGAGCGACATGATGACCGTATCGCAGTCAATGTCGAACTCAGAACCGGGAACCTCGACCGGACGGCGTCTGCCGGAGGCATCGGGCTCGCCGAGCTCCATGCGGATGCACTTCACACCCTTCACCGCGTCGTTCTCATCGACCAGAATCTCCACCGGATTCGTCAGGAGGTCAAAGATGATGCCCTCCTCCTTCGCGTGGTGGACTTCCTCCGCACGGGCCGGAAGCTCCTCCTCGCTGCGGCGATAGACGATGTGCGTCTCCGCGCCGAGACGAAGCGCGGTACGGGCCGCGTCCATCGCCACGTTGCCGCCGCCCACGACGACAACCTTCTTGCCGTGGACAATCGGCGTATCGTAATCCGGATTGAAGGCTTTCATCAGGTTATTTCTGGTCAGGTACTCGTTTGCGGAGAGCACGCCGCAGGCGGTCTCGCCCGGGATGCCCATGAACTTCGGAAGTCCCGCGCCGGAGCCGATGAACACGGCGTCGAAGCCCTCGTCCTCGATCAGCTCGTCCAGCTTCACGGTCCTGCCGATGATCACGTCGGTCTCGATCTCCACGCCGAGCGACTTCACATTCTCGACTTCGGGAGCGACCACACGGTCCTTCGGCAGACGGAACTCCGGAATGCCGTAGACCAACACGCCGCCCGCCTTGTGCAGCGCCTCAAAGATCTTGACCTCGTAGCCGAGCTTCGCGAGATCGCCCGCGCAGGTCAGACCCGCAGGGCCGGAACCGATGACGGCGACCTTCTTGCCATTCTTCTCGGCGGCCGGGGTCGGCTTGATGCCGTTCTCGCGCGCCCAGTCCGCGACGAAGCGCTCGAGCTTGCCGATGGAAATCGGATCGCCCTTCTTTCCGCGGATGCAGACGCCCTCGCACTGGCTTTCCTGCGGGCAGACACGGCCGCAGACTGCCGGGAGCGAGGAGGATTCGCTGATGATATGGAACGCGTCCTCAAAGCGCTCCTCCTTGACCGCTGCGATGAATCCCGGGATGTTGATCGATACCGGGCATCCCTCCATACACTTCGCCTTCTTGCAGCCAAGACAGCGCTGCGCCTCTTCTACTGCCTCTTCCTTATTATAGCCATAGCAGACCTCCTCGAAGTTCGTCGCGCGAACCTTCGGCTGCTGCTCTCTTACCGGTACTCTTGTCAATCCTGCTGCCATTATTTGTCACCTCCGCATAATCCGCATCCGCCGTGATGGGTCTCGCCCTCCTGATATTTCAGAAGCCTGCGGCCTTCCTCTGTCTTGTACATGGCGGCACGCTTCATCGCCTGATCAAAATCAATCTTGTGGCCGTCAAATTCCGGACCATCCACGCAGGCATATTTGACCTCGTCGCCGACCATCACACGGCAGCCGCCGCACATGCCGGTGCCGTCCACCATGATCGGGTTCATGCTGACCACAGTCGGGATGCCGAGTTTCTTCGTCGTGAGACAGGCAAACTTCATCATGATCATCGGACCGATCGCGACGCAGTGGTTGAACTCTCTGCCCTCGCTGACAAGTTTCTCCAGCATGGCCGTGCCGACACCCTTGAAGCCATAGCTGCCGTCGTCCGTGCACAGATGCAGGTTGCCGACCGCGCTCATCTCCTTCTCGAAGATCAGCAGGTCTTTCGTTCTGGCACCCACGATGATATCGCAGTCGATACCGTGCTCATGCAGCCACTTTGCCTGCGGATAAACCGGTGCGGTACCCACACCGCCCGCGATGAAGACGATCTTTTTCTTTTTTACTTCCTCGAAATCGTCCGTGACCAGATCAGACGGCCGTCCCAGCGGTCCCACAAAGTCGAGGATGGAATCCCCTGCCTTGAGATTCACCAGCTTGTAGGTCGATACGCCGATGGGCTGGAATACGATAGTGATGGTACCCGCTTCTCTGTCATAGTCACAGATCGTCAGCGGAATACGCTCCGCGGTCTCGTCCACACGTACGATGATAAACTGCCCTGGCTCGCAGGATTTCGCGACGCGCGGTGCTAGGATCACCTGTTTGTAGACATTTGCAGAGAGCTGCTCTGCCTCCAGAATTTTAAACATACTTGTCCTCCTTAGATTTTTGACAAATCATTAACGATAATTATAATCCATCCTTACGGATATTTCAACAAATTCCGCAAAATCATTCTGTAAAATCATTCCTGTGGTACTTCTTCCGTATTCTCCACCGCTTCTCCTTCCGGATCCGCCACCTGATAGATGACCTCCTCAATGCCGCTCTCCCGATTCTCGCTGTCGATCGCGATCGCCTGCAGGACGGTCAGTCCCGGATTAATCTGTATCGCGCCCGTATATCGGGTCGAATAGCGATCAGGCTCCTGCCCATCCGTTGTATAATAGATTGTGCTGTCCTCCCCCGCGGTAATCGTCACATAAAAGCTCTCCGCGTATTCACCGGAAGGCACGCTGAAAACCGGCTCGTCAGGATAGGTAAAGACGACTTCATAAGTTCCATCCGCCTCCATGCTCTGGAGCCCGTCGTTGCGGATAAAGATCGCGCGGAGCACAGTTCTGCCCTCGTCTATATAGATCTTTCGATTGTAGATCGTGCTGTCCGCGTCCGGCGTCGTCCCGTCCGTGGTGTAATAGATATAGCCATCCGCAATCTCCTCATGCGAAATCACAACCTGCAGTGTATGGCTGTAAGCACCGGGGGCGATGCTGAACGTAGGCTCTGCAAGAAGAACCGGTCCCTCCACCTCTGCTTCCTCAGCTTCTGTTTCCCGACCTCCCGTCAGGCTATACGCTGCCTGAAACGCAAGAAATCCGGCGGCAGCCAGCAAAAATGCACAAAGAACATATCTGCGCTTTGACCCTTTTCCTTTTTCAGGGACAACAGGCGCTTCCGGCTTCTTCTCCGGCTCATTTTTTTCGGCGCCAATCGCTATGTCATCCTCAGGATTGTAATCCGGCACCATCTGAATCGCCGTGCCGCACTGCTCGCAGTAAATCTTTCCCTCTGGAATTTCGGCTCCGCATTTCTGGCATTTCATGATAGAAAATGCGTCCTTTCCTTAAACATACTCGTCTATGTACTGCTCAAACTGCTCCATGGACATCAGGATTTTCCGGGGCTTTGTGCCCTCCTCCTCGCCCACGACACCCGCGTCGGCCAGCTGATCCATAATACGCGCCGCGCGGTTAAATCCGATCTTAAACCAGCGCTGCAGCATGCCGATGGACGCCTTGTCCTTCTCGATAATGAATTTCCCAGCCTCGGCAAAGAGAACGTCGCGCCCATTCCCGCCTCCCGACGCGGAACCGGAATCCGACGCGGACGCGCTCTCCGACGCGCTCTGCATTCGCTCGATCTGATCGGCAATCTCAGCCTCAGCCGGCGTTGTCTCCTGCTTCTGACGGCTCAGGAATTCCACCACTGCGCCGACCTCCGTGTCCGACACCAATGCCCCCTGTACGCGCAGCGGCTTCGGAATGCCGGAGGGGGCGAACAGCATATCGCCCTTTCCGAGCAGCTTCTCCGCGCCGTTCATATCGAGGATGGTGCGCGAGTCGACGCCGGATGAGACGGCGAAGGCGATGCGCGAAGGCATGTTCGCCTTGATAAGACCCGTAATTACATTGACCGAGGGGCGCTGCGTCGCGATGACCAGATGGATACCGGCCGCGCGGGCGAGCTGCGCCAGACGGCAGATCGCGTCCTCGACTTCGCCGGGTGCGACCATCATCAGATCTGCCAGCTCATCGACGATAATGACGATCTGCGGCATTTTCTCGGGCTTCTCGCCTTCAATGTCCGCGAGCGACTCAATCTTGCTGTTATAGCCCTCGATATTCCGGACATTCGTCTCCGCAAATTTATTATAGCGGCCCATCATCTCATTAACAGCCCAGTTCAGTGCGCCCGCGGCCTTCTTCGGATCAGTCACCACAGGCGTCAGAAGATGCGGAATGCCGTTGTAGGCACTGAGCTCCACAACCTTCGGATCGATCATGATCAGACGTACCTCGTCCGGCCTCGCCTTATAGAGAATGCTCATGATCAACGTGTTGATGCAGACTGATTTTCCGGAGCCGGTAGCGCCGGCAATCAGAAGATGCGGCATCTTCGCAATATCCGAGACCATGATATTTCCGCCGATATCCTTGCCGACCGCGAACGCGATCTTCGAAGGATGCTTTTTGAACTCCGCCGACTCGATCAGCTCACGCAGAGGAACGACGGAATTTTCCCGGTTCGGCACCTCAATACCAACCGCTGCCTTTCCGGGAATCGGCGCTTCAATACGCACATCCGGAACCGCGAGGTTCAGCTTGATATCGTCCGAGAGCGACACAATCTTGCTGACCTTCACACCGTGGGCAGGCTGCACTTCAAAGCGCGTCACCGCCGGACCGCAGCTGACATTCGTCACTGTGGCATTCACACCGAAATCTTCCATGATCTGCTGCAGATGCTCTGCCGTCTCCTGCAGCTGTGCAGCAGTATTTTTCTGAGAGGAACTGCGTTTTGGCATCTTAAGCAGAGAAAGCGGCGGAAACTGGTATTCCTGCTGCGCTTTCGGCGCGGGTTTCGCTGTTTTCTGCACTGCTGTCTGTATCTTTGCAGGCGCCTCCGGTTCAGGCTCCAGCTGCGGTTTTTGCTTCGGGACAGCTTCCTTCTGTACCTGTTCTCTTATCTGCTCCTGCTCGAACTCCCGCTTGCTGAGAGCGTTTCTCACCAGATCGTCCTCATTAAAACCAATTTCCTGCACGCCGCCGGTCAGGCTCTCCTCGTCCTCATAGTGCTTCGGTTCCGGACGGTGGATCGTGATGGTCGGACGCCTTCGAACCGGCTCCGCAACCTTCTCTTCGACAGGCGCCTCCACCGGCTCTGATTTTTCCGCCCCCGCTTCTTCCAGTTCGACAAGACCGCTTCCGGAGGGCTTTGGAATCTTCAGGTCAGGTGTGACACCGCTGGCCTTCTGCTCGCGGCGGCTCTCCTTTTTCTGCTCAGAGAGTTCCTTTCGGCGCTCCATACTTTCCCGCGTAGACTCGTAGACTCTGCGGCTTCCGTCGGACATACCCCTCACAAAGGATCGCCCGGTAATGATCACAATACAGATAATCAGCACACCAATCAGGAGCAGGCAGGCTCCAATCCCGCCAAAGGCACTTTGCAGCAGCGTCCAGATGCCGCCGCCTACGATACCGCCGCCAGTGTGATGCTCCCGGCACCACGCAAAGATCTCTCTCACTCCTTCCACATCCACATTTCCCATCGTGATCCGATGCAGCAGGGCTGTGATCGCCACACAGGCGAGAACCATGCCGCTGGCCTTAACCTTTGCGATCAAATTCTCCCGATTCGCCAGAGAAAACAGAATAACCAGCAGAAGCAACAGCGGGAAGAGGTAGGCAAGCAGTCCAAAGCAGCCGAACAGTAAACCGCTCAGGAACTCTCCCACCGCGCCGCCGACTCCGAAATTGCTGACAAACAGGAAAATGGAGAAAATGATAAATAGCACGAGAAGAACCTCGTCCCAGATTCCGTTGTCGGCCTCTGTAAAGGTTCTCTTTCTCACGGTGTTCTCGGTATTTTTTTTCTTTGCGGAAGTCGTCTTTCTGCTGCCGCTCTTTCCTGTTCCACTCATGCTTCCTTTACTCCCATCTGGAAAAAAGGACTCGCCCCGGCGGACCAGCCCTTTCAACGCTTTGTATTATAACATAGGGTGAAACGCTTGTCAAAGCGACTCCTCGAACAGATTTTTGTAGCCTTCCCCGTAGATTTCGTTCGCGCTCGTAATGATGAGAAAAGCCTCCGGATCCTCAGCCTTTACGAGTTCCTGCACCCGTGGTCCCTGCGTGCGGCGGACAACACAGAGGATCACCTGTTTCTCGCGCCCCGTCCAGCCGCCGGAACCCTTTAGATAGGTAATGCCCACCTCCAGCTCGCATAAGAGCCGTTTGCCGATGTCACCCGGCTTCTCCGTGATGATGTAGATCAGCTTCGCCTCGTCGCCGCCGTATAGCACATAGTCGAGCGCACGTCCGCTGACGAGCACAGCGATCATGGCGTAGAGCGCAATGTTGAGATCGCGGAACACCAAACCGGAGATCGCCACGATGATCATATCTGTGCACTGGAAGAGAAAGCCGGTCTTCAGATAACGATATTTCTGCCGCAGAATCTTGATAATGATATCAGTGCCGCCGGTCGTCGCGCCCGCCTTGAAAATCAGGCCGATTCCAAGCGCGATCAGCACGCTGCCTGCAAGCGCCGCGAGAAGCGGATCCTCCGTAGCCGCACTGTAGGCGGATAAAAGATTCGTGAAGGTGGAGGTCAATATAACGGCGTAAGCTGTCTTTCCCATGAAGCGCCAGCCGAATTTCCACACGCCAATGAGGACAATTGGGATATTCAGCAGGAAATAAAGCGTACCTGTATCGACGCCAACGAGCCGGTTCAAGATGACGGAAATACCCGTCACGCCACCCGGCGCGAGATTGTTCGGGTCAAGGAATAGGCTGATGCCCGCCGCGTAGATAAAAGCCGCGGCGGCGATGACAAGAAGATTTTTTATAATACGGATATTGTTCTGTTTCATAAATATACCGGGCTTAAAGCATCTGTCTGTAACGATATCGCAAATACATCCTCCAGCGCACCTATGCAGCCGGATACTTTCCTTCCCTGCGCTCCTTTTTGTAAATAATCAAAATTTTAAAATACCCGGCAGATCAGCCGGGCATTCATGGACACTGCTTCTGCGCCTGCTCTTTAAAACTCATTGTGCGCTGCAGTCAATTTTATATTCCATAATGGCTCAATTTAGTTCATCAGGCTTCCCATATAATAAAATCCCTTGCATTCATCCAGCCTGACCTTTACAATCTGGCCGATCAGCTCCGTCCCGCCCGGAAAATGGACGACATGATTATTTCCCAACCGGCCGGTCACATAGCCGCCAAGCTGCTCATTCGGCTCCTCCACGAGCGCCTCCTGCACGCTCCCGGTGAAGCGCTCCGCCATTTCCCGGGAAATATCCTGCACGCAGCTGAGCAGCCGGTCGAAGCGATCCTTCACGACCTCGTCCGGCACCTGATTTTCCATGACAGCCGCAGGCGTGCCTGTCCGCTTGCTGTAAATAAAGGTAAAAGCACTGTCGTAGCGCACGGTTTTCACCACGTCGAGTGTCTCCAGGAAATCCTCCTCCGTCTCGCCCGGAAAACCAACGATAATGTCTGTGGAAAGCGCGATGTCGGGCATCGCCCTGCGTATTTTCTGCGCAAGCTCCACGTATTGTTCCTTCGTGTAACGGCGGTTCATCACTTTCAGGATGCGGCTGCTGCCAGACTGCAGCGGCAGGTGCAAATGGCGGCAGATCTTCTTCGACTGCGCCATGACCTCGATCAGCTCGTCCGACAGATCCTTCGGGTGCGAGGTCATGAAGCGGATACGCTCAAGGCCGTCGATCTGTTCCACTTCCTTCAGAAGCTGTGCGAAGCTTACAGGCTGCTCCAGCGTTTTCCCGTAGGAATTGACGTTCTGCCCGAGCAGCATAACCTCGCGCACACCGTCGCGCACCAGCGCCTCGATCTCGCGGATAATATCCCGCGGCTCGCGGCTCCTCTCCCGCCCCCGCACGTAGGGCACAATGCAGTAGCTGCAGAAATTGTTGCAGCCGAACATAATATTCACGCCCGACTTGAATGGATATTTGCGCTCAGTCGGCAGATCCTCGACGATCTGGTCGGTATCTTTCCAGATATCGATGATCATCCGGTCGGAGGTAAGCGTGCGCACCAGCAGCTCCGCGAACTTGAAAATATTGTGCGTCCCGAAGATCAGGTCGACGAAGCGATAGCTCTTCTTCAGCTTCTCAACCACAGTCGGCTCCTGCATCATACAGCCGCAGAGCGCGATCTTCATATGCGGATTTTTCTTCTTATAACCGTGCAGTACGCCCAGGCGTCCGTAAACGCGCTGGTTCGCGTTCTCCCGCACGGTGCAGGTGTTGTAGATGACGAAGTCGGCATCCTCGCTTTCCGTCTCCACATAGCCCGCCTCGCGCAGAATGCCGGAGAGCTTCTCTGAATCGCGGGCGTTCATCTGACAGCCAAAGGTCGTGATGTTCGCCGTCAGCGGCCTGCCAAGGCGCGCGGATTCCTCCTCAACGAGACGGCGAGCCTCCTGCATGTACGCGTACTGACGCTCCGTCTCTGACATTAGTGCGGCCATTTCTTCTATTTTGTCCAGTTTGTCCATATTTTAAAACATTCCTTTTTAATATGTTGTTCTCCGCGACAAGTACAATCTTCCATAATTACCGAACTTTGTACGCAGGCTGTTTTTCTGAGAGTATAGATCAAACTCGGGTTGCGCCGAAAATTTCTGACCTGTGTTGCAGTAAAAACGGAGCTGCGAAAAGACAGTTTTTTTCAGGATTTCATAACACCAGCCCCGAAAGTTCCTCCTGCACCGTCTCATAAAAGCTCTCGTCCGTGACCGCGCTCACGACCTGCTCCGCGGTGATACCGAAAAGACTCGTCCCCGTCAGGCTCATATAGGCAAAAGCCCCAAAAAGAAGCAGGCAGATTGTAAAGCGTATCTTAAATACAGTCAGAAATCCGGATGGCTCCGCACGGGTTTCCCCCATAAGCTCGGCCCTCCGGCTTCCGTAAGTCTCTTTTAAAAGCTGATCGCGGTATGCGCCCATCTTCTCACCCCGCTGCTAATCTATGCGGCAGAATGATTCTGCATACCTATCTTTTCGCGAGCTCCTCCGTGATATCCTCCCAGATGACGCCGCGCTCGACCATCAGCACCATCGCATGATATAAAAGGTCGCTCATTTCGTACTTGATCTCCTCCGGATCCGGGTTCTTGGCCGCGATGACGAGCTCCGTGCACTCCTCACCGACCTTCTTCAGGATCTTGTCAAGTCCCTTGTCAAAGAGGTAATTCGTGTAGGAGCCCTCCTTCGGATTCGCCTTCCGATCCTTGATGACATCGTAAACCTCTTCAAAGACACGCAGCGGATTCGATGTATCATATTCTTTCTTCAGAATATCCCGATAGAAGCAGCTGTAATTGCCCGTGTGACAGGCCGCGCCCACCTGACTCACCCTCGCAAGGAGCGTATCGTTGTCACAGTCGACTGACAGTGCCTTTATGTACTGGAAGTGGCCGCTCGTCATGCCCTTGATCCAGAGTTCTTGACGGCTGCGGCTCCAGTAGGTCATCTTGCCGGTCTCCAGCGTCGCATTGAAAGCCTCCTCATTCATGTAGGCAACCATCAACACCTCCAACGTGCGGTAATCCTGCACGACGACGGGAACGAGTCCGTCGGAATTCGGGCGCAGCTCCTCCCACTCCATCTCGCTCGTCAGGACATGCATCTTAAGGCCGCGCTCCGCTGCCGCAGCCTTAAGGCCCATGAAATCAGCCACCTCCGAGGAAAAGTAAGCAGTCGCAATACCGTCCGTCCATTTATTGGACAGCACATTGATCACGGCCTCCTCGGTCGCCGCCCCGCTCACGCTGATGACCGGAAGCCTTCCGCCGAAGGGACAGTAATCATCGGAACCGGACCAGAAGGCCAGGCTCCCGAACTCCGGGAAATTCGCGGCAAACTGAGATTCATCGGAAATGCTGAAGGCAATCTTGTCGCGGCCAAAACGCTTTGACACCTCCTCCAGCATCTCCACATTACTCGCTCTGCCGCAGTTCAGTACCGCCTTGTGGCAGCCTGCATACAAAATCTTCTTTACATCCTCCACGCGGCGGATATGTCCGCCCGTATAGACCGGAATTTCCACCCGGCGCACGAGCTCCCGCAGCATGCTGATATTCTGCTCATGTTCCTCGTCGGACTCAGACAGATCGAAGAGCAGGATTGCGTCCGCCCCGTTGTCACTGTAAAAGGCGGCAAGCTCCACCGCGTCACGTCCACCGGCCTTTCCCTTTCGCACCGGCATGACCGGCACCAGATATTTTTTCCTCATATCAGAGACTTCCTTTCGTCGATAAAACATCCGTAATCCGTGAATCCTGCGCAACTGCCATGTCGAGCGCCTTCGCGAAGGCCTTGAACATGGCCTCGCAAAGATGGTGGCTGTTTCCGCCGGAGAGGACTTTAAAGTGCAGGTTCATCGCTGCGCTGTAGGAGACCGCGTAGAAAAACTCGCCGATCGTCTCCGTGTCCAGCTCGCCGATCATCGGCGCGCCAAAGGCAGCGTCCGACACATAGTAAGGCCGCCCGGAAAGATCGACCGCGCAGAGCACCAGCACCTCGTCCATCGGCAGAATGCAGCTGCCGTAGCGCCGGATGCCCTTCTTATCCCCAACCGCATCGCGGATCGCGCTGCCCAGCACGATACCCGTATCCTCCACCGTGTGATGACAGTCCACCTGAAGGTCTCCGTCCACCCTGAGATCCAGATCAAAGAGACCATGCCGCACGAAGCCGTCCAGCATATGGTCAAAAAATCCGATTCCTGTGGAGATATCAGCCTTCCCGCTCCCGTCGAGTTCCAGCGTAAGCCTGATCTTCGTCTCCTTCGTATTTCTCGCTACCGTGGCCGCTCTGCTCATGACTCGCCCTCCTTCTCAAAGCGCACCGCGATCGAATTCGCGTGCGCGGTCAGATGCTCCGCTTTTGCAAAATATTCAATATCCTCGTGCGCCTTTTCCAATGCTTCCCTCGAGTAATAGATGATGCTCGATTTCTTGATGAAATCGTCGACCGACACCGGAGAGAAGAAACGCGCCGTGCCGTTCGTCGGCAGGATGTGGTTCGGTCCCGCAAAATAGTCGCCGAGCGGCTCGCTGCTGTAGGCACCGAGGAAAATAGCCCCCGCGTTATGCACCTTCATCATGATTTCGAAAGGATTCTCCGTCACAATCTCCAGATGCTCGGACGCGATCGCATCGACCGTCTCAATCGCCTGCTGCATGGACTCCGCCACCAAAATATAGCCATAGTTGTCGAGCGACTTCTGGATGATCTCTTTTCTCGACAAATGCTTCACAAACTCATCGACCTCCGCGGATACCTCCTCCGCCAGCTTCCGGCTCGTCGTCACCAGAATCGCGCTCGCCATCTCGTCGTGCTCCGCCTGTGAGAGCAGATCCGCCACCACATATCGGGCGTTCGCGCTCTCATCCGCCAGAACGAGGATCTCGCTCGGCCCCGCGATGGAGTCGATGCCGACGATACCGGAGACCTCCTTCTTCGCCAGCGCGACGAAGATATTTCCAGGGCCGGTGATCTTGTCCACCTTCGGGATCGTCTCTGTCCCGTAGGCCATCGCCGCGATCGCCTGCGCGCCGCCGACCCGGTAGACCTCGTCGACGCCCGCCTCCTTCGCCGCGACGAGCACCGCCGGATCGATCTTTCCGTCCTTGCAGGGCGTGCACATGATCACGCGCCCCACCCCCGCGACACGGGCCGGGACGATGTTCATCAATACTGACGAGGGGTAGACCGCCTTGCCGCCCGGCACGTAGACACCCGCTGTTTTCAGCGGCGTGATCTTCTGCCCGAGCAAAGTACCCTCGTCCGTCGTATCGAACCAGCTGCTGCGCTTCTGCTTTTCATGATAATTTCGAATATTATGCAGAGATTTGCGGATCGTCGCAAGAAGCCGCCCGTCAATCTCGTCATAAGCCTTCTGCATCTCTGCTTCCGATACGCGCAGATTCTCCGCGCAGATACCGTTCCAGTCAAAGCGCGCGGTCAGTTCGATCAGCGCCTTGTCCCCGGCCGTGCGCACCTGGTCGAGAATATCCTGTACCGTGTCGGCGTATTCCCCGTAATCCGAGGTACTTCTCTTCAGGAGCTTCCGCAGCAGATCCTGCCGGGATTCCTGATCCAGTGTTACGATTCTCACTTCTCCTGTGCCTCCTTCAGCGCGGCCTTCAGATCACCGATGATCTTTCCGATCCGCTCCTGTTCCATCTTCATGCTGACCTGGTTCACGACCATGCGCGCCGAGAGCGGGCAGACCTCCTCAAGCACGGTGAGCCCGTTTTCCCGCAGGGTCGAACCGGTCTCGACAATGTCCACGATCACCTCGGAGAGCCCGACGATCGGCGCCAGCTCGATCGAGCCGTTCAGCTTGATAATCTCGACGGTCTGGTGCTTCCGATTATAAAAATAATCCCGCGCGATGTTCGGATATTTGGTCGCCACGCGGATCAGCTCCTGATGCTGCAGATATTCCCGCGCGGACTCCGGACCGCAGACGCACATCCGGCACTTTCCGAAACCGAGGTCGAGCACCTCATACATGCGCCGCCCTTCCTCGAGAATCGTATCCTTGCCCACGACGCCGATGTCCGCCGCGCCGTACTCCACATAGGTCGGCACGTCCGGCCCCTTCGCGAGGAAAAAGCGCAGGCCGTGCTCCTCATTGACAAAAATCAGCTTCCGGCTGTCCGAATCTTTCATCTCCTCGCAGAAGATGCCCGCACGCTCGAAGAGTTCCATCGTTTTTTTTGCCAGACGCCCTTTCGTGAGCGCCACTGTCAGATATCTCATATCTATCTCCATTCTGCCTCCCTTTTCGTCTGCAGCAAAATCTGCGGGAAAAGAACTGCCTTCCTTCCCATTACAGCTTTTCTTCTGCTATATCTCCATTTTGAAAATGCAGAAGCTTTCCCGCGCCCGTCCGTTCCGCGTAGGCACGATAGTCGTCAAGGCCTTTCCCTTCTACCGCGCGCAGCAACTCCACCTCTTTGCCCTGCCCGCGAAGCTCATTTGCGAGCGAAAGCGCCGCGGCACGCTCTTCCTCCTGATAGACAACGAGGATCCCTGTATGGTCTCCCTCGGATGCAAGGTCCTGCCTTGTAAGCGCGCTTAAGAGCTGGTCGACGACGACCGCAAAACCGACCGCAGGAGATTTCTTGCCGAAATGCTCAAGCAGTGTGTCGTAGCGGCCTCCCTTCACGACCGGCTCACCGGTGCCATAGGTATAGGCCTGGAACAGGATACCCGTGTAATACTTGTATTTGCTGACGATGCCAAAATCAAAGGAAACATAGCGCTCGTAGCCGTAGAGCTTCAGGATCTCATAAAGCTCTGCGAGACGATCCACTGCCTGCGCCCCTGTCATATTGACCGCGAGTGATTTCGCTTCATCGAGGACCTCGGAGGTCCCATAGAGATAGGGCAGACGAATGAAGGCGCGCCGCACTGCCTCGTCGAGATCAAGGTTTGCGACAAATTCCTCCACGCCGAAATAATTCTTATTGGAAATGAGTTCGCGCAAGGTGAGCTCGTCCTCCTGCTGGATTCCTGCCTCCATCAGAAAGCTTTTGAAATAGGCGATATGGCCAACGCTCACCTGAAACTCCTTAAGTCCTGCGCTCAGCAGCGACTCGATCACAAGCGCGATGATTTCTGCATCCGCATCAATCGAGGCATCCCCCATCAGTTCCGCGCCGAACTGCGTGTTCTCCTTCAGGCGACCGCGGTAGCTCGCACTGTTGATAAAGGTATTTCCCATATAACACAGGCGAATCGGCAGATCCTCCTCGAGGAAATATTTGGACGCTGCGCGCGCGATCGACGGTGTAAAGTCCGGGCGCAGCACAAGCGTATTGCCCTCCCGGTCGAAAAATTTGTAGAGCTCCTTCGAGGGAACCGTGCCGACCTCGCGGCTGAATACGTCGAAAAACTCGAAGGTCGGCGTCTCGATATCGCGGTAGCCGTAGCGCCGCAGCGTATCGTGCAGCTGCTGCTGCAGGCGCAGCTTACGGCTGCACTCCTCATTGTAGATATCCCGGACGCCCTCGGGCGTATGTAAAATCTGCTGGTTCATGGTGTGACTCCTCTGTTATTAAACGGACATATCCGCAGGCGCGGACATCACAAAATCTAAAAGCCCGATGTCTATGTATCCTTGCATGCAAGTACGTGTCCTAAAGGACTAACTGCGTGTCGTGCTCTTTAGAGTACTAACTACGTGTCATGCTTTTTAGAGTATGCAGTCCACATAGCCGGCGCTGGGGACTTTTTTATAGTAAGCCCAACGCTTTCCCATTATAAGCTATCTCCTTTATCTATGTCAACCGGCGCCTCATTTTCCAAGTCGTAGCTCAGCGGCTTCAGATAAGGCACAAGGTAGCCGCCGTCGCTCTCAAAGAAATACGCCGGATCAAGCTCCTCGTAAAGGAAACTCTTCCTGCCGCCCTCCTGCGCCCGCTTCCAGAAGACCATGAGCTGACGGATATGGAGATAGTAAAATTTCTGTTCTGAAGTAAAATGAATGATCAGGAAAGCCTTGCCGCCCTGCCGCTCGAAGTCTTCCATAAACTGAACCTGATGCTCGTGCACATTGTGTAGCGGGAAGGTGCGGACATGGCACTCCTTCGCGTCGAAACAGACGGGAATTCCCTGCACTGCCCCGATGTAGTCAACTGTGCTCTTCTGGTCAAAGTAGGCCAGCGTGATATGCCGTTCCTCCTTGTCGATCTTGATCGGCGTGATCGGGGTCGGCACCTTCTGGATCAGCGCGAGACCCTTCTGCCGGTAGCAGTCGTTTGTTCGGTTGATCAGCTCCTCCAGGGCGGAACCGCGGAGCCCTCTTGAATTCCAAGTAGCCATAATGTTTTTATGTCACCTTCTGGCTTATCCTTTTTCTGATTGTCGAAATGTATATCTTTCCCTTTCGATGCTGTTCTGAACGGTTATGCCGAAATTATTATAGCAGAATTATTTTCACTTGTCATTGACCATCCTGCAAATATATGCTAAAGTGATTAGCAAGCGCATAATAAGTATGCTTATCAAAGGAATAAAAAGGAGTAGCTTATGGAATCCCTGCACTATCTTCTGATGAAAACCCATACGAAACTCAATCGAAAAATCATTTCACGAGTAACGGAACAGGGATTCTCCCCCGGGCAGCCAAAGGTGCTTGAATGTCTGTCAAAGCGCGAGGGCATTGAACAGAAAACAATTGCCCGGTATTGCGAAATTGAGCCGGTCACAGTCGGAGGGATTTTACTTCGCATGGAGCAGGCGGGATTGATCGAACGGAGGCAGAAGGATGGAAATCGTCGTTCTCTGTTTGTGTATCTGACAGAAAGCGGAAGGCAGGCCGCTGATAAAATCAACGCGATTTTTGCAGAAGAAGACCATCTTGCGGAGCAGGGGCTGTCACCGGAGGAGATAAAACAGCTGAAAATATTGCTTGAAAAACTGAACCGCTCTCTGGAGCTTTCCGCTGAAGAATAATGAGTACTGGAGGTTGATAATTTGAATAATAAAGAAGAAATCAGGCAGGTGAGACGCTATCTGTTTCTGATTGCCGGACTTTTCATCATGGCGTTTGGAGTCGCATTTTCCATCAAGGCCGGGCTGGGAACGTCACCGATCTCAAGCGTCCCCTATGTCCTGAGCGAAGCCACGCCACTGACAGTCGGCAATATTACTATCCTGATGCACTGTGTTTTTGTGCTTTTGCAGATTCTGATTCTCAGGCGCAAATACCAGCCGATACAGCTTCTTCAGCTCGCCGTGGCTGTTATTTTCGGCTATATGACCGATTTTGCCGTATGGGTTCTGACTCCGCTGCAATGCAGCGGCTACGCGATGCAATGGGTATTCTGCGTGACTGGAATCGCTCTTGTGGCAACAGGCGTCAGCTTTGAGGTGACCGCCCATGTGGTAACACTGGCCGGCGAAGGGCTTGTGCTCGCCATCTGTCAGGTGGTTCCTGTAAAATTTGGCACAATGAAAGTGGCCTTTGATGTCTCTCTCGTCGTGATTGCCTGCATCCTGTCCTTTGTATTTCTTCACGGGCTTTACGGAGTGCGGGAAGGAACGATCATGGCTGCAATCTTTGTCGGGACAATCTCCAGGCAGATCAACAAACTGCTCGGAAAGCTGGGTGAAAAAATTTTCGCCTGACAGGGCGTCAGATCCGGCAGGTTCCCATCTCTGCCTGCATGGCTTTCAAAAAATCATGCGGAAGATCCGCTTCAAAGCTTTTCCCGGAAAGCTGGTCAAAGGGCTGCTCCATTGCAGGAAATTCGATGCGCCACGCATGAAGCAGCTGGCGCTTTATGCCGAGCTCCCTGCGAAAAGAATCGTTTCGCTCCTTGTCCCCATATTTCGCATCCCCGATGACCGGATGGCCGATGGAAGCAAGATGCGCGCGGATCTGGTGCGGACGGCCTGTAATGAGATGTACCTTCAGGAGCGTTGCTCGCTCCGTCACGTTCAGCGGCTCAAATTCCGTGACGATCGGAAGTGCACCGTCCTGCTCCTCTGTGAAAATCTCCACGCGGTTGGAAGAGGCGTCCTTTTTCAGCCAGCCTTCCAGGCGCCGCGCCTCCTCCACTCTTCCACTCACAAGACAGAGATAATATTTTTTCAGCTCACGGCTGCGCAGCAGCTCCGCCATGCGCTGCAGCGCCGGCAGCGTCTTTCCACAGACCACAAGACCGCTCGTGTTCCGGTCGAGACGGCTGCAGACGGAAGGACGAAAGGCCTGCTCTCCGGGACTCCACTGCCCGCTGTGGACGAGATAGCCAAGCACATACTCGTTCAGTGAGACATCCCGCGGGAAGGACTTCTGGCTCAGCATCCCGGCGGGCTTATTGACGATGAGAATCTGCGCGTCCTCGTATATGATGTCCAGATGCGCTTCCGGAAAGTGTTCTTCCTCTTCGCGGCTCGCAAATTTCTCATAAGTTTCCTTCGACAGGAAAATACGGATCTCATCCCCCGCCTGAAGCCGCTCGCTGCCGTCGGCCTTCTTCCCATTCAGTGTGATATTTTTTTTGCGGAGCATTTTATAGAGGAAGCCTGTAGACGCGCCGCCAAGGCGGCTTCCGAGCAGCTTCGTGAGCCGCTGTCCGGCCTCCTGCTCCTGCACTGTGATCATTCTCATATTTTATTATACCAGTCAATTGACTTTTCCAAACTGCAGATTCACACTCTCTAAATACTCCCAAAACAGTTGCCATAAAAAGAGTCGACATACGGCGAAATTCACCATCTACAGAGAAATGGAGTTCAGTACCTCGCGAATGACCTCCTCCCTGCCAAACCCCGGATAACGGTCGTCGCCCTTGAAGGGCACCTCCTCCGGTGTGCGCTGCGCGAGATCCCGCGCCCGCGACAGGAAGGCTTTCCGGTCGGTGACGATCTTCACGTTCTGCTTGTAGGAATTCTGCCGCAGTATCCTCGTCAGATGCTCCGCGGCTGCAGCCGTGTCCAGCTTTGCGTCGCTGCTGTATCCGGCCAACTCCCACCCGGAAATAATGATGCTGTCTATATAGTAATTTTTCTCATAGGTTGTGAACACATATTCATAAACGGCGAGCCGCTCACCTTTCGCCTCCTCCACTTCCTCGTAAAGCGAACGATCAATCGAATGGTAGCGCGTCGCGAGAATTGCGTGCACGACCTGATTGCAACCCGGGATGCAGCCCACGATGACCATCACCGTGATGATCGTGATCTGCTCGCCGTTCAGCAACAGCACCGCAATATAGACCGCGATCGGAATCGACAAAAAGAGCAGCGCCTTAAGCCACTCGTGCACCTTCAGTTTATTAAGATAGCCGAAACTCCCTTTTTGCAACGTATTTTTCATTGATTATTTTCGCTTCCTTCCCTGTGTAGCAGTCTTTTTCTTCCTGTCTGTGCCTGTCTGTTTCTTCGTATGTGTCCTTCCTGCCTCCGGACAGATCAGGCATTTCGTGCCGTAACCGATCAGCTCTTCGCGTCCGGCTTTTTTCAGCGCTTCCAATACGAGCGCGCGGTTCTTCGGATTCCGGTACTGGATCAGCGCACGCTGCATCTCTTTCTCATGAGGATCCTTCGGCACGTAGACCGGCTTCATGCTGCGCGGGTCAAGCCCAGTATAATACATGCAGGTCGAGATCGTCGAGGGCGTCGGATAAAAATCCTGCACCTGCTCGGGCATATACCCTAAGTCACGGCAATACTCGGCGAGTTCGACGGCCTCCCGCAGCGTACTGCCCGGATGCGAGGACATCAGATAGGGCACAAGATACTGTTTCAGGCCCAGGCGCTCGTTCATCTTCCTGTAACGATCACAGAACTCGCGGTAGACCGACGCGGACGGCTTGCCGAGGCAGCGCAGAACATTGTCCGACACATGCTCCGGCGCGACCTTCAGCTGCCCGCTCACATGATAACGGCACAGCTCTTCCAGAAAATTGCTCTTCGTATCCGCCAGCACATAGTCGAAGCGCACGCCCGAGCGGATAAAGACCTTTTTCACGTGCGGCAGGGCGCGCAGCTTTCTGAGCAGCGCGATGTAATCGCTGTGGTCGGCGATCAGATTTTTACAGGGCTTCGGGAACAGGCACTGCCTGTCCGGGCATACGCCTTTTGTCGTCTGCTTTTCACAGGCCGGCGCGCGGAAATCCGCGGTCGGTCCGCCGACGTCATGAATATAGCCCTTGAAATCCCTTTCCCGCGTCATCCGCTCCGCCTCGCGGAGGATCGACTCATGGCTTCGCGTCTGGACGATGCGTCCCTGGTGAAAGGTCAGCGCGCAGAAGGAGCAGCCGCCGAAACAGCCGCGGCAACTCACGAGGCTGAACTTTACCTCGGAAAGCGCCGGTATCCCGCCCGCCGCGTCGTACATCGGATGCCACCGGCGCGTGTAGGGGAGATCGTAAACTTCGTCCATTTCTTCCTGTGACAGTGGCTCCGAAGCCGGATTCTGCACAACAAAGCAGCTCTTCGAGTAGGGTTCAACGAGCCGCCTGCCGCTAAAGGGATCCGTATTGCGGTACTGCTCGGCAAAACTTTCCGCGTATTTTCGCTTATCCGTGTGTATTGTATCATAATCCGGGAGCAGTGAAAAGTCACTGATTTCCTCGAGTGAGCGCACCTTGCAGACCGTCCCCGGTATCCATGTAATATCCCGCACAGACATTCCCGCGTCGAGAGCCTCCGCGATCGCCGCGATCGAACGCTCCCCCATCCCGTAGGAAATAAGATCCGCGCCGCTTTCGAGCAGAATCGAACGCCGCACGCTGTCCGACCAGTAGTCGTAATGGGCGAGCCGCCGAAGTGAGGCCTCAACACCGCCGATAATGATCGGCGTATGCTTGTACTTCTGCCGTATCAGATTGCAGTAGACGATGACCGCGCGATCCGGCCGTTTTCCCATCTCTCCGCCCGGCGAGTAGGCGTCCGTCTTCCGATGACGCTTCGCGACTGTGTAGTGATTGACCATGGAATCCATATTTCCGGAACTGACCAGAAAGGCCAGACGCGGTTCTCCAAGTTCGGTGATACTCTCCGCACTGTGGAAATCCGGCTGTGCGAGGATACCGACCGTGTAGCCGCGCGATTCCAGCAGGCGGCTGATGATCGCCGTGCCGAAAGAGGGATGATCCACATAGGCGTCGCCGCTGATATAGACAAAATCCAGCTGCGAAATGCCTCTCTCTTCCATATCCGCCCGATTCACCGGCAGAAATTCAGTTCGTATCGCCTGATTCATCCCGCGATCCTTCTTCCTTCTTTAATAGCGCAATTTCTTCTTCACGCAGCCTGCGCCACTCTCCGGGCGCAAGGCTCTCGTCCAGCGCAAGACTCCCCATCGAGAGCCGCTTAAGGTAAAGCACCTCGCAGCCGACTGCCTGAAACATCCGTTTCACCTGATGGTAGCGGCCTTCGTGCAGCGTGACGAGCGCCTCACTCTCTGCCCCGCTTTTCTGTATCTCAAGCTTTGCCGGAAGTGTCTTCCGCTCATCGCCGATGTCCAGACCTTCCTGAAAACTTAGAATATCCGCTTCCCGCAATTCTCCACGCACCTGCGCGAAATATACTTTTTCCACATGATGCCGCGGAGATAAAAGGTGATGCGCGAGTGGCCCGTCGTCGGTCAGCAGAAGCAGGCCCTCCGTGTCCTTATCCAGCCTGCCGACCGGGGAGAGATCCCGCCGAAGCTCCGCCAGGATGAGATCGAACACCGTCCATTCCCGCCGATCCGATCTGGCCGTCAGAACACCCGCGGGTTTATATAACATAAGATAAATAAACTCACTGTAAACTGCCGCTTTTCCGCCGCAGGAAATGATATCGGAGTGCTCGTCCACCTTCCGCTCCGGCCGCTTCTCCGGCTCGCCATTCACACTCACCAGACCCTTTTTCAGAAGAGCTTTCACCTGACTGCGCGTACCGAAGCCGGTCTCGCACAGATATTTATCTAAGCGCATCAAGAGTTCATCCTCCAGCCCGAGAAATATTTGTTCCTAAGTGTGCCGCGGATGAGTTTGCCCCAGCCGAGCGGGTAGCCGTCCACGCAGACGAGCTGCCAGCTATCCGACCGCGTACTCTCCTCCTCCGCGATCTCGATCGTCTCCCCCTTCAGATAGCGAATGACGCGCTCGTCCATCGCGGGAAGATCGATCGTGGAGGCATATTCTTCCTTCTTTAGCACCATCGCGAACGCCTGGCTCGGCTCAAAGCGCTTCTTTAAGAGCTCTCCCATGTAAAGCCCCGCACGCAGGAAACGCAGACCCGGATAAGCGCCCACGCCCTCCGGCATCAGGAAGACCTTCGTGCCGCGGATCTGCAGACGCGCGCGGTCGACCGGCATCGACACATCCTGCAGGAAGTCTTCCAGCTCTGCAGGCAGCTTCACCGGGCGCTTCTTTATCTGAACAGCTTCCGGGGCGCGCTCTCCATCCTTTCTCAGCAGCGCCAGAAAATGTCCCTCGCCGTCAATCCGATGCGGGAAGAGGCGGACGCATTTCTCCAGCGGATAATGGCTGCCCACCAGCGCAGGCTGCCCCGGGCAGAATCCCTCACAGGACAGGATATCCTCCAGATGGAAGTCAGGATGCTGCGTGAGAAAAACGTCGACACTGCCCTCGTCCTCAAGCTGTGAGAAGGTACAGGTCGAGTAGAGCATCATCCCACCCGGTCGCAGAAGCTCCGCCGCCTGATCGAGGATCTCTCGCTGCATTTTTGCAAAGACCTCCGGTCCCTGCTTCTCCCAGGCCGCGATCATATGTGGCTGCCTGCGGAACATGCCCTCGCCGGAGCAGGGCGCGTCGATCAGAACCTTGTCAAAATATTCATGAAAATAACGGTCCAGCCTGTCGCCCATCTCGCTCGTCACGAGAATGTTCGGCAGGCCGAAGACCTCCAGGTTCTTGAGCAGCGCCTTCGTACGGGAGGCGCTCGCATCGTTCGCGACGAGCAACCCTGTATGGTTTAATTTCGCTCCGAGCTCCGTCGCCTTTCCACCCGGAGCCGCACAGAGATCAAGCACGCGCTCTCCCTCCTCTACCGGCAGCACGCTGGCCGGCGTCATCGCGCTCGGCTCCTGAATGTAGTAGAGCCCGGCGTAATAGTAAGGATGCCGGGTCGGCTCGTCCTCCTCCGTGTAGAAGAAACCGTTCGGCGTCCAGGGCACCCTTTTTAAGCTGCGGAAGGGACTGATCCGCAGAAATTCCTCCATGGAAATCTTCGAGGTGTTGACACGCAGGCCGCGAAAACCCGGCTTGTCGAAGCTCGCGAGGTAGTCGTCAAGCTCCGGGCCAAGGATCGTTTTCATATTTTCGATAAAACGCTGTGGCAGTTTCATTTGATTTTGTCCTTCATAATTATTTTTATAAAACTCTCTGCTTGACAAACACAGATAAAACTCATAAAATAAACTAAAAGGAAGCGGGTTCTCTTACTGAGTAAAGTCTTTGGACTGGAAAAGGTTTCTCGTTTCTTTTTTTATTTCCATGATATCATACAAATAGAGTTTTCCATCCTTAGCATGGCGCATCAACATTAATGCATGGAACACGTTATATCGCTCTACTTCCCCAGATTCATCATAAACCGGAAGCGCAAAACGTGAATCGTAACGGTACCATCCCAATTTTGCATCCTTATTATGCTTATCTTTTTGATTTTCCTCGAATCGTTTCCCAGTAGCGATTTCAATCATTTCGGGAAGTCCCTGCGATGCGTTAGCCTTTGCTTTTGCACTTCCACCTTTTAGTCTGGCTGTATAATTCGATCGGGTATATTCATCAGGCAGATCAGATCCTATGTATACAATTTCTTCTGTTTCCGCAATAGAATAAAAATCGCCAACATACTTTTTCAGATAATTTTCTACATCTTCCCAGTTTACTTTTCTTTTTCCTTTAAATAGTATATCATTTATCAGTACAATTTGATTACCGCTTAAATCCTTGATAATGCTCACATTTCTATCCATGGGTTCTTCCTTTATAAACAGAAATATCCGCCATACAGATGTCACATAGGAGAACGTTGGCTATCGATCTTCTCCGTTTTTTCTTTTCTGGTAGCGCACAATGACAAGCGAGATGCCAAAAATCAAGGCCAGCACGAATATAACCGCAAACAGGGAGACGCGCCACCCGCCGCCGGTAAGCCCTGCCGCCACGGGCATTGACAGGCAGGTGAGCACAATGTCTCCGATCAGGAAACCCACGATAAGATTACTGTCCTTCGCTCTTCCGATCAAGTTCAGAAAGACACCGATCAGTACCACGGAAAGGATGATCCATATGTACAAGGGCGCGGCTATTTTTCCCGTGAACGATACGCCATATACTTCCTCATAATCCCCGGTCATGCAGTAGATGCACAGATAGAGGTAGAGGAAGATATAAAGAAGGACGCAGAGCGCGGCCAGAATTTTATTCCAGCGTTTGATACCTGCTGCCGCGTTTTCCTTTGAAGGGTGACTGGATTTTTCTATAGTCGGCTGTTTGTTGTCTTCATTCATAAACTTGTTTATTCTGCTTTCCCTCGTTATATAGTATAAGAGATTTTAAAAACTTAAATTCCAAAAAAGTCGATAACAATCTGATTTAACCGTTTAGCAATAACCGGGAACTCCTGATTTAAATCCAGCGTTTTTACATCGATCCGGTTCCCACTCATCTGATACGACTGATCCGGCTGAATACTTTCGTCCGTGCGGGCGTACAGCAACATTCCCGAAACGGTATGCGGCCTGTCCACAAACTCCGCATCCTTGTTTTTCACATAAGTGAAAATCTGATACAGATTGTTCGAGTGCAGGGTGTGAACCCCATACTGCTCCTGCGTAGTGCGGGAATAATACTTGGCGTCTATAATCAACACCGTATCCTGACATGAAAGCATGATATCGCTCTGCATAACAGGCAGCATCGTTCCGATCCCGTCATCCAGCGCCCAGCTAATCCGGGATGCGGAAACGTGTAATCGCGGAAACTCCCTGATGTAATATTCAAGGATAAACTTCTCGTACAGTCGGCACATCCGCTGCTCATCCACGAAGGACGCAAGTCTGTGTTCCCCATGTTCCGTCGTCAGCAGCATCCCCTGCAGAATAAGCTGGCACAGGCTGATGAGCATCTGATAAGCCTGATTGTTCCGATGAAACCGAAGCCGATCCCATTGGACGACGGATGGCTCAATCAAATTAATGTCCGAGAAATACAGCATTTCCTTTTTCAGAATATCTTTATATTCCGTATCGACATCACGACTCCTGAGCAAAAGCATGACCGTCGTTTTCAGGATCTGATTCAGAAGATTGTTCTCTGACAGCTCATCATATTCACAGGTCAGCATCTGCTCGCGGGCAATCTTATGCTTTATGGTTCCAGGCATATCAATCCTGCCTCGCATGGTTGGAATGTCCTCGGTTTTATCCTGATATTCCCGATATAGGCCTTGCTTTAACTGCTGCCCGATGCCCTTGCTCAAAATGGCAGCAAACAGATTCTGCACATTATCAAATTCCTCGGTAGCCACATCGTCGAAGTTTGACTGCCGCAAAATCTGAAAAGCATAGGACAGCATATAATATATATTTTTTATCAGAATGTTCTGATTCTGCTTCATTGAAATACTCCATGCAGAATATTACTCCAACGCTGCAGCTTTGCTGTGTCATCAAACCAGTATTCATCCAACATCGGAAGAATATCAAAGTCTACAACAGTACGCATCTTTTCATCTGTGCACTCGTTCCAGTTGCAGAAATAACTGTGGCCGATACAGAAGCCCTTTCCTAATGCCCTGTCATTTGCAATCTCCTTATTCAGCTCTTTGATTTTCTCAATGAGCTGGTTGAAGGTTTCATTATTCAGTTCATTCTGATACCGGACAAATCCCTCCGAATCAAAACCCGGCTCCATCTCAAAAAAGCTGAATCTGCGGCGGAGGGCGTAGTCGATCATGGCAAGACTCCTGTCTGCCGTGTTCATCATACCGATGATATAAAGATTAGCAGGCATGGAAAATGAGATTCCATTATAAGCCAATGTTGCCTTTGTGCCACGATAGTCTTTTTCAATCAGCATCAGCAGCTCGCCGAAAATCCTGCTCATATTCCCGCGATTGATTTCATCAATGATAAAGAAGAAATCCTTTTCCGGCTGATTTGCAGCCTTCTGACAGAAGCGATAGAAAATACCCATCCTCAGTTCAAAGCCATCCTCTGATGGCTTATACCCCATCATGAAGTCTTCATAGGAATAATTCTGATGAAACTGGATGAACTCAATGCGAGTATCATCCTTTTCTCCCATGATGGAATAGGCCAGCCTTCTGGCCGCGAATGTCTTCCCGACACCGGGCGCGCCCTGCAGGATGATATTCTTCTTGTTTTTCAACACCGCCACAAGCATATCATATCGCTGAGCGGACATAAAGACCTGACCGAGAAAGTCTGTTTTGTCATATTTTTCTGTATTTTGTTCAACAATCAACGGATTTTTATCACGAATCAAATCCATAAGGAAGTCATATTCGCCTCTTGTAAGCTTAAATAAACTCCCCTGCTGCATACTGAAATATTCCATATGCGCCAATTCCGGACAAGCCTTTAAGGTTGCATAGTCTATAGGTGTGCTAAGCCCCTCTGTCTTTTCGAAATATATCTTTTCTCCGTCCTGTTCTGCGCTGATTTTGGCAAGCGCCACAATTTGCTTCACCGGAGTGGACTCATAGCCGATGATCATATCCCCCGCTCTGGCATCAAGAAAATTCTGAAATATACGTCGCTTATTCCCATTTTCGTTATAGAGCGTATACGACTGAACTGCACCAGCTTCAATCCCTGAAAAACTCCAGATTTTCGGACTTGCATTAAGCATCCAGTATCCATGCTCTGAATCGTCTGCCATATGAACATACAACTCGACTTCAGACAAATCAAATCTGTCCAGTGCAGCCGCCAGCTCGTCGCGCAGTTTCCAGATATACACACCTTCCTCGTCCTTGTCCGCTTTTCGCCCGACGTACAGAATCGGCCACAACTTGACACTGTCATCCTCCGCAGACATAACAGGACAGCCTGTTTTATCCGCCACGCGGCAAGCCAGTGCAATCGATCCGCTGTTATAAAAATTAGGAGACTCCCCATATTTTGTTGCAAGCTGGCTGCAGGTGGCCTGTCCCCCGTAATCTTTCATGCGTTTCATAATTTCCAGACTGCTGTCCGTAAACACTTCGGAATCATGTAAAAGCTCCAGCCAGATATCCGTTGTAATTTCAGGAGAATAATCTTTCGGGAACCACTCCTGCAGTGCAACGGATTCTTTCTGCGAATAATTACGGCTGATATAAAATCCTATGTCAGCGGTTAAAGTCCTATACTCCGGATCCGGATAACAGCTATCCGTGAGCTGCGCCTGAAAAAGACTGATCAATTCTGCATCAGCACGTATGTAATCACAGATTTCATCGTAAAAACTGTAGAAATTCCGGAGGTTCTCGGTATAGGCGCCTTTCTTGAAATGATAGTCGCTGCCGAGTTCATCCGCTACCGTTTTTACCTCGCCATATTTGTAAATATAATACTTATCAGGATAGCGAAGCCAAAGATAAACACTGATTGCATTCTCATACTGATAGTGCTGAGCCACACCATTTCCGTATTTTTCAAGAAGAATAGAGGAATGATTCTTAAATGTCATGATGCGTTCAATCACATCCACGCTTTCATCGAACAAGGCAATAAACATTGCCCGGACTTCTTCCGGCGCAGTCCTGGCGAATCCCGTAATCATCCTTGCAGGGAAGTTATTAACAGATGCCAGCAAATTATATGTTCTGGACAATGATCGTGAAAGCATATCCGCAAAATCCGCGGCATTGACATCCTAGTTGTCCTGAAACACTTTAATTGCCTCCCATTTATACTGTTCTTTTTTCCACTGCCTGGAGACAAAATCCTGCTTATATTTTACCAATACATCTTTCAAGCAAAACTTGTCAAACATCGTGTTCCTCCTTAGGCCTCGCGCACTCCGACGCCACCTCACTCTTTCGCCTTTTCCCTCAACATTTCTTCTGCATCCTGAATGTTTCCAAATACGCCTGTTCAACGGGGGAATTTCTTTCTCCTGGAATTTTCGATATTCATCGTTTGTTTACCAGTTATTCTTTTCCATAAAACCCTTCCTGACTGTATCTGGCCCACTTTTCATACATTTCAAGATAATGCACTTTGATGAATACTTGGATCTTTTTAATTTCACGTTCATCGAGCATCCCCCTGCTCTGCAGCACAGAATCTCCATTATCCTTTACAAAGAATTTTGCAGACCCTGCTTCTGTCATCCTTCGATCACTTGCATGAACATGCATACACTCCACAGTACAAAAAGATGTAAAATATAGATAATAGCCAGCAACTTTATAATCATAATATTTCGGCATCTTACTCCTCCATGAGCATTCTGTCTTGTTCCAGATAATTTTTAACAATACGAAGTTCTATATCATCCATAGATGTCTCGAGCATCTCACCTTCCCTGGAAAAAACAGCAGCCTTTGACGGTCTGTTCAGATTCAACACACGATACCCCAAATCACATTTTGTAAAGGCATAGCCGTTAACAATCAAGTCTGCATTATCTGCTACTTCTTTAATATTAATCATACTGAATTCTAACCTCCTTAATCTGCTTTAAATACATATCCGAATCCACATAAAGATTCTCCAGTATCGGCACCAGATCGATATACTCCTCAATCAGTTTCTCATCATGACGGTACTTTGTCATAACTGCAATATAGCCATGATTCCATTCCTTGATCTCTGAATAATACTCTAATGAATATGGCGCCCTGAATCGAAATATATCCTGCCCGTAGCAAAATATTGTATACTGCCCTTTATTACTTAAAGTTGCATAATCCATCATCCAAATACTCCATAGATTGTTTTCTACCTGCATAATATTGCAGACAGTTACATTTCATGTGACAAGCAACGCCTTTTTAGCAGTCTGAGATCGTCCCGAATCCCTTGTACATAGCTTATTCTTTTACCATCATACCATACCAAAATAAGATTTACAATTGAGGAATCCCACGTATCCCGTGGGATTGACCTGCCCTGTTTTCTATACTAAAATAAGCATGTCCGCCGAAGTTCCGGCGGACACTTATACGCAATTCTTACAAGAGAGGAACCACCCCACAATGAACATCGCAGTCTACTTAGGAGCAAATGAAGGAAATCTCCCCATTTACAGGGAGCGCGCCGCCGAGCTGGGGCGCTGGATCGGCGAAAACGGACACCGTCTGATCTACGGTGGAAGTAAATGCAGCCTGATGGGCGTGCTGGCGCAGCAGGCGCTGAAGCACGGCGCGGAGGTCATTGGCGTCGAGCCTGTATTTTTTGTTAAGCAGGAAATCCAGCTGGAGGGCCTGACGCAGCTTATCGTGACCGACGATATGAGGGAGCGGAAAGCCCGGATGATGGAGCTTGTGGAGGTCTTCATCGCGTTCCCGGGCGGCACCGGAACCGCGGAAGAGATCGCCGAAGTGATCAGCGCCGGTTCGCTCGGCCATATAGAGGCCATCTATGGCTATTACAATGTGAATGACTATTATGAGTTTGCCCGAAACGGCTATGATCAGATGGTCTCGCAGGGCTTTCTGTCCCCGGAAAGCAGAAAGAAAATCAGATTCTGGAATACAGTCTGTGAGATTGCGGAAGACATCAAAGTGTTATCTAATAAATAACATCTGAATCAATTTTGTAATCTGTAAAATCCTGTAGTAATAAATATACCCACGGCTGACCATTATCAGGGGAACTGTTCCATATAATGGAGAGTTCCGGATAAGGGAAAGCCGCGGGTATTTCATTATCTGACTTTCATATTCGTTACTCAGAACATGATTTTACTCATGTTGTCGATCTCCTCCGAGAGCGCCTCATACACGCCCGGGAAGGTGCTCATGGCGAGTCCCTGAGAAGCATTGGGAATGAAGTACAGCTTCCCGCACTCGCGACAGGCTCTCTCGACTTCCCGTTTCACAACGTCCTGCGTCCATCCCTCATAATCTACCGAAGCGCTGTCAATACCGCCCATGAAGGAAATCTGTCCGCCGTATTTCTGAATCAGCTCCGGAATATTGTTCGAAGTCATGACACCCTGCCAGATATCGATGCCCATATCGATCATATACGGAACCAGCGTCGCCGCATAGGAATCGGAGTGGTGCATAATCAGTTCCACGCCGTGGCTCTTGTAATAGCCATATACTTTCTTATATGCCGGCAGGAAAAACTCTTCGAACATATCCGGCGATATAAACGTGGACTTCTGGCTCCCCCAGTCGTCATGATGGAAAAGCGCATCCGGCTTGATATACTTGCAGATTTCCTTCGCCAACTCCAGCTCCCACTCGGTAATGCACTCTATCAGCTCCTGCAGTGCTTCTGGCTCCTCATAGAAGGCGATCAGGCAATTCTGAATCTCCATCAGATAATGACACTGTTCAAAGATGCCCGGCGCTATGAATGAAGTCACAAACTGTTCCTTCCGGTCCACTGCCTCCGCCTTCGCGATGTACGGCTCCCATGCGGACGCGGGGAACACCACATTCGGCGCGTGAACATACTCTCTCCAGCGCGTCACATCCTTACAGACGATGCTCTCCTCGTCATGCACCGGAAATGCTCCCGGTACCCCTTTGGGCCAGGATCTCTTCACGCCCCAGGCGTTTATGACGTTGAGCTCGCCCGGCTTTGGCGCCGGATTGTGCTCGCTAAATGGAGTAGCGACCTGCATGGCAAACGCTTCATACTGATTGACAAATCGATCCGGCTTGCCTCCGTGAATGGTCTCCAGCAGATTTTGTCTTTTACTTAACATTTTCTCTCCCACCTTTCACTTGTATTTCTGTCCTGTACATGATCATACTTAATATTTCCCGTATTTGTCAAGCGTCTCGAACATCGCGTCCAGATTCTCGGGCTTGCAGTTTTCCAGCAGGGCGTTGAAGTCAAAAATGTAGCCGCCGCCCGGCATGCAGTCGTCGAGAAGCTGCCTTGTCTGCCGGATGACTTCCTCCTTCTTGCCAAACTCCAGAACACTGGCGGAGCGATTGCCGGAGATGCAGGCAGTACCGCCGAGAATGCGCTTGGCCTCCTTCATATTCACTTTCTCAAAATCTGATAAGCATTTGCCATATTCGGATACTCTTCCCGGGTCATGAATTCCCGCTCAATGACCTGGTGGAAACTGTAATCAGAGACTGAACAGTTACACGTATTAATATAAACAGCTCAATTTCTGAGTTTCCAGATAACGCAGCATCCAGTAGGGGTTCACCGCCGTCTCCTGATCCGCTCCGAGCGGGATATAGATACCGACATGCAGATGCACCGGGAACTGCCCCGTCGTGCCCTCCTCGCCGTAGCCGGAATCCCCCATGTAGCCAAGAATCTCGCCCGCGTACACGCTGTCCCCGGCCTGCCATTCCTTTGCATAGGAGTGCAGGTGCGCGTAGTAATAATAATTCCCGTTTTCGGAGCGGATGCCGATACGCCATCCGCCCTTCTCGAGCCATCCCACCTTCTCCACAGTTCCGTCCGTCATGCTGAGCACAGGATAGTAACCGCTCTTGTCAAGATCCGCCATAATGTCGATGCCCTCGTGGCTGCGCGTCCCGCCGTAAGTCCGCTCCGCATGCCAGGTATTCTCAAAGGAAACGGTTGCGGCCTCGTTCGTCTCCGACTCCGGCACTGGAAAGCAGACGAGCTCCTCCCAGACACTGTCCAGCAGCTCTTCGTATTCTTCCAGTTCACTGCATGTGCCAGACTCATCCGGCATTCTCTTAGTCAGGAGCTCAGCCAGCCAAAGCTGCTCCCACTGGATCAGGCAGGCCAGCAGGAGCACCAAAAGCAGCATACACGCAATTCGCCGGATCGGATTCATAATTCAGTGTCCGCCCCATAAACTATACAAAGTCAGTTTACTATATGGTGACCGCGTGAAAAAAATACTATACATCCTGTGCTGCGCCGCTGTCCTCATTCTTTTCTTCACGCATCCGGCCACAGTAGCGCTCGGCTGCGCCGCAGGCTTAAATCTCTGGTATACGGCTGTCCTGCCTTCTCTGCTGCCCTTCCTGATCGTCTCCGGCCTTCTTATAGGCACCGGGCTCTTCCACTGCCTGAACCGCTTCTACGCACCGCCGCTCTCCCGCCTGCTCGGCATCTCGCAGGAAGGCTGCTATGCGGTGCTCATGGGCTTTCTCTGTGGCTTCCCGATGGGCGCGAAGGTCACGGCAGATCTCGTGCGGGAGGGACATATCTCCGCGGAAGAGGGGAATTTTCTCTTAAGCTTCTGCAACAACGTGAGCCCCGCCTTCTTCCTGAACTATATCTGTCTTGCAAAGCTCGGCTACCCGAAGGTTCCCTGGACGCTGGCCATCGTCTTCTACGTGACCCCGCTTCTGTATGGCTTCTTTACGAGGCGGTTCCGGCATTTTCAAAGGGAAAATAGGCAGACAACAAAACAGACACCTCTGCGCCGGATCGATTTTCCGATGCTGGATGCCTGTATTATGGACAGCTTTACAACTGTCACCCGCCTGGGCGGTTATATTATCCTGTTTTCTATTCTGGCAAGGCTGATCGCTCTCCTGCCTCTTGGATCCTCTGCCGCCGTACTGGCCGGCGCATTGCTCGAGATCAGCGGCGGCATCGACGGGATCGTCTCCGCCTCTGTCGGCCTTTCCCCCGCGCTCCGCACTGCGCTCGTCTGCGCCTGCGCAGCCTTCGGCGGCTTCAGCACCTGCGCGCAGACCGAAAGCGTCATCGCTGATACGCCTCTTCACCTGCAAAACTATCTCGCCGGACGGCTCATCGTCACTCTTCTGACGCTTCTGTCGGTACTGCTTCTGCCGTCTGCGGTGCCAGCTCTGCGCGGTTGCTGGTGATCACATTGTAGAACTCCTGAAAATTGTTCATCATCGCGGTGTAGCGGGTATTCGAAGTCTCGACCACATTGCTGACCATCGTCTGCAGGTTTGCCAGCATGTCATCCGTGTACTGAATTGCGCCAAGCCGGATCTCATTTGCGTCGCGCGTCGCGTTGTCCAGAATCTCCTGTGCCTGCGCAGTCGCCATCTCGATCACCTGATTCGCCTGCGCGTAGGCCTGCTGCATGATCTCGTGCTCATTGACAAGCTCCTGATTCTGAATATTCGCCTGCGCGATGATCGCCTCCGCCTTCTGCTGTGCGTCCGCCATAATTGCATCCTTATTTGCCAAAATCTTCTGGTAGCGCTTGATCTCCTCCGGCGTCTTCATGCGCAGCTCGCGCAGCAGCTCCTCCATCCGCTCGCGGTTCACAACGATCTTGTCGCCGGATCCGAGCAGCGGCCCCTTACAGGTATCAATGTAATCCTCGATCTCTTCTATAATCTGTTCTATCCGACTGTTGGCCAAGTCTCATTCCCCTTATAAATTAAATTCACGCAGCCAGACGCTGTGCCATCATCATGTTAAGTATACCCCACGAAAATCAATTCCGCAAGGGGCGAATCATAATATTTCTCCTTGAATTCCTACTATTCACATAGTATAATAGGAACAATTTAAAAAACAGGGGCGATTTTCTATGATGATTTCAACAAGAGGCCGCTACGCACTGCGCCTTCTGGTCGATATGGCGGAGCATCAGGGCGACGATTACATGCCGCTGCGCGAGATCGCCGCGCGGCAGGACATCTCCGAAAAATATCTGGAGAGCATTGTCAATCTCCTTGTCAAGGGAAAGGTGCTGACTGCTCTTCGCGGAAAGAAAGGCGGCTACCGCCTGCGCAAATCGCCCGACCAGTACACGGTGCGCGACATTCTGGAGCTGACCGAGGGCTCACTCGCCCCTGTCGCCTGTCTGGAGAGCGGACAGCAGGCCTGCAGCCGCATGGCGGACTGCCGCACGCTGCCGCTCTGGCAAGGTCTCGACCGCGTCATCTCCGAATATCTTGGCAGCTACACGATCGAAGATCTGATGAAGCAGGAGCTCTCAGGAGATAATTACGTCATCTGACGCTGCATCCTCATGTAAAACACCAGGCATATCAGAATTCCGCACACGGTGGCAGTCGGCGCGGCAAGCCCGATCCACGTCAGCGAAGCGTTCGGCTGGATACTCATAAACCAGGACATGGGAAGCCGGATCAGGAAGGACTGGATCAGACCCTGGACCATGACCAGCATCGACCGCGAATGTCCGTTAAAATACCCATAGAAGCTGAACAGAATACTTGTGACAACCGCCTCCGGCGCGAAACCTTTCAAGTACTCCGCCGCTCTCAAAATGACCGCTTCGTCCGTCGTGAATATCCCGGCCAGCAGATCTCCATGGAAAAATGTCATATAGCAGATGAAGACTCCGATGCCCGCGCCGATCGCCATGCCACATTTCATCGCCTGCCGTGCGCGGTCTTCTTTTCCTGCGCCCACATTCTGTGCAACAAACGAAGCCATCGACTGCATGATCGACGACGGAATCAGCATGACAAAGGACTGAATCTTCTGTCCGACGCCATAGCCGGACGAAGCATCCAGCCCAAGACGGTTGATAAACGCGCACAGCGCCAGAAAAGTGATATTGGTCAGCAGCTCCTGCAGAGCCAGCGGCGCGCCGAGCGAGACAAAGCGCCTGATTTCACCGTTAAACTGGATATCTTTCACGGTCATGCGGAAAGGCAGTTCCTGCCGCCGGATGATGACAAGCGACATCACAACGCTGACTGCCTGTGCGCCGATCGTGGCGATCGCGGCACCGGCCACATTCATGCGAAACCCTGCTACCAGTACCAGATCGCCGACGATATTTACGACACAGGCGATTGCGACAAAGATCAGCGGCAGCCTTGAGTTGCCAAGGCCACGGAAAATACTGCTGATCACATTGTAGGCAATCACAAAGACGATACCGCCCCCGCAGATGCGGATGTACAGGACAGTCAGATCCAGAGCCTCCGACGGCGCCTACATCAGCACGGCAATCGGCCGCGCGAAGACGAGCAGCAGCACCGTCAGGACGACGGACAGCGCAAGGAAAAAGCAGATAACACCGCCGATCGCCTGACCAATCCGATCCGACCGTTCTTCCCCCAGATATCTCCCGATCAACACCGTCACGCCCATGGCAAGGCCGCCGACACTGAATGTCACAAGATTGATAATATTGCTGCCGGTGGAGACGCCGGAAATCCCGGCTGTCGTCCCGAATCTTCCCACGATCATCAGATCGACCGCGCTGTACATTGCCTGCAGAATCAAAGCTCCCAGTATTGGGAACATAAAACCTATAAGCTTGACAGGGATACTTCCCTGCATAAAATCCTGTTTGTTCTCCATATTCTTCCTCCTCAGCGTCCCATCATAACACGCAGTCCCTAAAATTGCAAACGACCGCATCATCTGCGGCCGTGTTGCTTCTCAAATAGAATATCCGGAAAACCTTACAGGGTGTCCCGTTTTTCTTTCATTTTCCTATGTACCGCTTCCGCTACCTTCTCCGGAATAAACTGGCTGATATCCCCGTCGAAGTATGCGACCTCGCGCACGGTCGTGGAGCTCAGATACGCATATTCCAGACTCGTAGTCAGAAACATGGTGTCGAGCGCGGGATACATCTTCCGGTTCGTCTGCGCCATCTGCAGCTCGTACTCAAAATCCGAGATGGCGCGCAGGCCGCGGACGACGACCGTCGAGTCGGTCTGCCTCGCGAAATCGACGAGCAGGCCGGAAAACGACTGCACGCTCACATTCGGCAGCTCCGCAGTCACATCCTTCAACATCGCCACGCGCTCCTCGATCGTGAAGAGCGGCGTCTTCCCGCCGTTATTCAGGACGCCGACGATCAGCTCGTCCACCATGCGTGAAGCCCTCTTCATAATATCCAAATGCCCGAAGGTCACCGGGTCAAAGCTGCCCGGATAAATTGCTCTGATCATTTTTTCTCCCCCTTCTCCGTCCGATGTCTATGTTTCCTTACATGCCCTAAAGGATTTATCCTAAAGGACTGACTGCGTGTCGTGCTCTTTAGAGTACTAGCTTCGCGTCGCAGGCATGCAGTCCACGTAGCCGTCGTCCGGGACTTTTATAATAAAAACATGCTGGCTCGTTTTATATTTCTTATATTTATATGCCCGGAAGCCCAGCTCTTCCAGATATTCGAAACTGGTTCGCAGAGAAGCCTCCGTCACGATCACCGTATCCGCGTCTGCGAGTGTACTGTGCGCCAGATATTCCAGCACCTGCCGCTCCAGTCCCTGCTCATAAGGCGGATCCATAAATATAATGCCAAAAGGCTTCTGCCCCTCCATCCGCTGCAGCGCCGACTGCACGCTGCACTTCTGAAGCTCCGCCCGGTCGATCAGCTTTGTAAAGCGAAGATTTTCCAGAATACATGTACAGGCCTTCGGATTCTGCTCCACCAGAACCGCGTGAGCCGCGCCACGGCTCAGGGCTTCGATCGCAATCGCGCCGCTCCCGCTGAAAAGATCAAGGAAGCGGCAGCCCGGAATATCCGGCTGTAATATGTTGAACAAAGTCTCTTTTGTCTTGTCAGTAGTCGGCCTGGTGTCCAGCCCCTTCACCGTCCGAAGCGGCATACTGCGGGCTGTTCCTGCGATCACTCTCATCGAAATATCCCTCCGGGTGTCAGTATACATTCTTCCGTCACAATCCTCTGCGGCAGAATGTCATGCTCCTCGAACGGTACCTCCGAAAAAAGCTGAAATTCAAAAGCAAGTGCTATATGTATCAGTTCCGGGTGGCGTTCCAGATAGCGATCATAATAGCCGCCGCCGTAGCCGACCCGATGACAGTACTCATCAAAAGCAACACCCGGCATGAGCATGAGACCCGTCTCCGTCTCGCACAGCGGACAGCCTTTCTTCGGCTCCATGATGCCAAAGCTGCCCGGCTCCAGATCATCCAGACTTTCTATAACATAGTAATACATGACGCCGTCGCCGTCCACGCGCGGCGCGGCGACACGTTTCCCGTCCTGCCAGGCCTTATGCATCAGCGGCCGCGTCTCCACTTCCCGCTTCGCGTCCACATAGGCCAGCAGAAGAGATGCCTCCTTATATTCCGCCAGCGCGGTGAAACGTTCCAATATCCGCGCGCTGGCTTCGTGCAGCGCTGTGAGATCCGCTTCCGCCCGGCGTTTCTTTACCTCCGCGCGAATCTCCTTCTTGGTCATCTCCATCTTCTGTCCATCCCTCGTATTGTCCATGGTTCTTTGCATTACACGCCCGATTATTGACTGTCGCAGGCTACATTCTGTCCATGACAACTTTACATCATATTTTCATTCGTGGCAATCCTAACTTGTGTAATTTTCGAGAAAATTATAGAGTTCCTCTTCATTTTTTAGGTATTTGCCCTGCCGGATCTCCTCGCGCAGACCATCCGGCAGGGCACCAAAATCCACGTCCGTGTATTCAAATAGCTTCTGTTCCGGGAGCTCATAGACAATGACCGCATCGTCATTCTCGAGGAGCAGGAAGCGGAAGGAAGATTCCTGCTCCGCCTCCGCCCCCGCATTCGCTTCGGTTACATCCGCTTCCTCTTCTCCTTCCGCTTGCTCCTGTGCCGGAAACATCTCTACCAGTTCTGTACCGTTTTGCTGCTCCGGCTGTGTCGATGTGTTTCTGCGCAGAAGCATAATTACGAGAGCAGCCGTAATCACGACCGCCACGCTGCACAGTGTGATTCCCAGTATTTTCCTTGCCATTTACACAGTCCTCCTTTTGTCCTTAGCATGAACAAAAAGCTCTGTTTTTATACGGCTTATTTTTCCATACCTTTTTTATATGGTTTTTTCACTTTTTCAGTATTTTAACCAGATTCGCGCGCGTAGTATAATATTAAAGTAAAAATAATGGAGCTTGAAAGCTCCGCCATCTACAAAAGGAGGGTAAATGAATGATTAGCTTTTTCCTGTGTCTGATCCTGCTGATCGGCGGATATTTCGTCTACGGCAAAGTAGTCGAAAACACCTTCGCGCCTGACGACAGGGAGACGCCCGCCGTACGTATCAACGACGGCGTGGACTATGTGGTGATGCCGCAGTGGAAGCTGTTTCTGGTACAGCTGCTGAACATCGCCGGTCTCGGTCCGATCTTCGGCGCGCTGGGCGGCGCACAGTGGGGACCCATTGTATTTCTCTGGATCACCTTCGGCACGATCTTCATCGGCGGCGTCCATGACTATTTCTCCGGTATGATGTCCGCAAGGCATGACGGCGCATCGATCGCCGAGGTCTGCGGTATCTATCTCGGACCGATCATGCAGAATGTCATGCGTGTGTTCTGTGTCGTGCTGCTGATCATGGTCGGAACCGTGTTCGCGGTCGGACCGGCAGGCCTCATGAAAGTGCTGATGGCCAACAACGGCATGGGCGGCGTTCTGGCAAACCAGATGTTCTGGCTGATCCTGTTCCTGGTCTACTACTTTATCGCGACCTTTATCTCGATCGACAAGATTATCGGTAAGGTCTATCCGATCTTCGGCATCTGCCTGATTATCATGGCGATCGGCGTCATCATCGGCATCCTGACGAACCCGGCCTACACGATCCCCGAGATCTGGAATAATTTCCACAACATGCACTCCAGCGGCACGCCGATCTGGTCCGTCATGTTCATCACCGTGGCCTGCGGCGCGATCTCCGGTTTCCACTCGACGCAGAGCCCTGTCATGGCGCGCTGCCTCAAGAGTGAGAAACAGGGCCATTTCGTATTCTACGGCGCAATGGTCGCCGAGGGCGTCATCGCTCTGGTGTGGGCAGCGGCGGGCTGCTCTCTCTATGAGATCAGCGGCGGCCTCACGACCGGCCTCGCAGAAATCTACGCACAGGGCCAGTCAGTCGCGATCTACGATGTCTGCCAGAAAACCATGGGCGGCATTGGTATCGCGCTCGCCATGCTCGGCGTTGTCGTCTGCCCGGTGACCTCCGCGGATACCGCATTCCGAAGCGCGCGTCTGACCGTAGCGGACTGGTTCAAGATTGACCAGACCAAATGGCAGAACCGCCTGAAGATCTGCATCCCGGTACTCGGCGCAGGCGCAATCCTCGGCATCGGCAACACGCTCGGCTACATCAACTACACGGTGATCTGGCGTTACTTCAGCTGGACGAACCAGACGCTCGCGATGATCGTCCTGTGGACCGCCAGCATGTACCTGTTCCGTGAGAAGAAGAATTACTGGCTCACCGCCGTACCAGCGACCTTCATGAGCGCGGTCTCCATGACCTACTTCTTCTACGCGGGTGAGTGCCTAAACCTCGGCACGACGATCGCCTACCCGGCCGGCATCATCCTCGCGGTGGTCTTCCTCGCAATCTTTATCCGCGCGACGAAGAAACCGGCGCCGTCGGCTGCGTAAGCTCCCGTCATAGTCCCGCTGCATGCGAAGACATATAGACATCAGGCGAGACAACTGCTATAATTTACTACAATATCTGCCGCCGCGGATTCACACTCCGCGGCAGTGCTTTCTAAGGGGGATTTCCTATGTTTCCGACAAAAGCACTGAGCACGAAAATGCTGGAGAAAGAAGAGCTTCGCAAGGACAAGGGTGAATGCCTGCGCTTCGGCCCCTGCGGCGTGGGCCGCAAGGCACTGTATCTGAACAGCTTCTACATCGACCGGCGCTACTACGTTCCCTTCAGCGCCGTCTCACGCGTATTCAAGCGTGTCGCGATGAGCAGGGGCGGCTTCACCGGGAAGGGGATGTTCGCCACACTCGCCTATCTGGTCGTGCTCTACGACAATGGGCAGGAAAAGCAGTGCCTGTTCAAGGCAGAGGAAACGGTGGATGAAATGCTCGATGCGATCCGTGCGGAACACCCCGAAATCAAAACGCTCAGCGCAGCCGCGGAGCAGAAGCTCGAAAAAAAGCGCGCCGCGGAGGCCGCAAAACCGCGTCCAAAGCTCAGTCCGGAAGCGGAAGAGACCGCAAAAAAACTGGACCGCGCCATCGATTATCTCGAGAAACGACCGGCACTCTCCCGCTCTCTAAGCTACTCCGCGAAGGCGAAGCGTGTCAACGAGCGCTCGAACCCCGCCTACCGCTGGGTGGCGCTCTTCATCGTCCTCATCGGCGCGGCGATGGCCGTCTACGGCGTCTGGTCGATCATCACGAGCGCGGGCTTTGGTATCTATTTCACACTCTTCGGCCTCGCGGCGGTCTTCCTCTTCGCCGGGGCGAACGTGCTGCCGACTCGCAACAACAATAAAAAATATATCGACGCACAGCTTCAGGACGCCTGCGCCGACATGGAACGCTATCTAAAATCCTATGAAGAGAACTTCCCCGTGCCCGCCTGCTACGCCCACCCCATCACGCTGAAGCGGATGAAACGGCTCGTGCTGGAGGGAAAGGCGGAGAAGATGGACGAGGCCTTTGAGAAAATGAAAGAGGAACTAAAGGCGCTGAACTCCGATGTAAAGGTGGAACAGGAAGAGTACGACGAGGTCGTCACGATCAAACCGATGTTCCTTGTGAAAAATTATGAGTGACAGGAAACCCTGTCACTCTTTTGTGACATTTTATGTGACACTCTTTGCGACATTTCTTTGTGACATTCTGTACATTATTGGAGAGTATCTGTCACCCTTTCTGTAACCTTTTCTGTCACCCTTCACGTAAATCAATTCTCACATCAGGTGCAGCTTCTTCATCACCCGCAACAGCGTCCGTCCCTTCGGGAAGGCCAGAATCTCCTCTTCTTTTAACCCTTTCAACAGCAGCAGCGCGACTGCGTAGACCGGCACCGCCACAACGATAGCCACGAGCGTCGCCAGCGTGTTGCTGCCAAGCGCGGCGTAGAGGCCGTGGTAGACACCCCAGGCCGCCAGACCCATGAGCGCGGATGCTGCGATCGGGACGAGGAAGGTGCGCAGCACCTCCTGCCGGTAGCGCATATATTTCGCGATCGAGCGCGAGTTCAGCACGCACATCAGAAAGGCGAAGAAAATATTCGCCCAGACGACCGCGTGGATGCCGAGGTCGGTCAGCATGATCAGCCCCACGAGCAGGCCCACGTGCAGCGCCAGAGAGATGGCCGCGTGGATGACCGGCAGGCGCATCTTGTCCATGCCCTGCAGGATGCCGTTCGTCAGCGTCGACATGCCGTAGAGCACGACGGAAATACTTCCGGTCTGCAAAAGCAGCGCCGAGGTCGCCGTGTACTCCTCCTGCCCGAAGAGCAGCGTGAGGATCGGCGCTGTGAGCACGGAAAGTCCGACCGCGCAGGGAATGCAGATCACCATGACGAAGCGAATCGCGTTCCCGGTCTTGCGGCGCATCTCCCTGCGGTCGCGCGCTACGCGCGCCATCGTGAGCGCAGGTATCGTCGAAGAGGCCATCGCCGAGGCCACCGCAATCGGCACATTGGTGAGCAGCTTGTATTCCCCGCTGTAAATGCCCCAGAGCTCGTCGATCTTCATGCTTTCGATCCCTTTATACTCCATCAGATGCTTGAAAATTCCCTGGTCGATAATACCGCTCAGATTATAGACCGCCGTGCTGAGAATCACAGGCAGGATCGTGACGAGCAGAAGCCAGTAAATCTGCGCCATCGACTCCTCGCGCTCTTTTCGGCCGGACTCCATCTTCCTGCGCATGGTGCGCCGGTAAGCGAGAATCAGGAAAATGAGCAGGAGCAGCCCCGCGAGAGCACCCATACCGGTTCCGAGCGTACTGCCCGCCGCTCCATAGGCGTAGGCCGCCGTCTCGGTGCCGAGCAGGTTGTCCAGCTTTGTCCCGTAGCTGAAAAGCATATATGCCGCGCCGATGCTGACCGCCGCGTTGATGATCTGTTCGGCAATCTGAGAGACTGCGGTCGGCACCATCGAACCCATACCCTGGAAAAAACCGCGCAGACAGCCCATGATCGCCACGATCAGGATCGTCGGCGCGAGCACCTGCAGCGCAAGCTTGCTCTGCGGCGTATTCACGAGCGTCTCACTGAAGAATCCGGCGCCGAAAAAGATCAAAAGCGCCGCGACTCCGCCCGAGACAAGCGCGAAGACCAGCGTGCAGCGAAAAATCTTATACGCACTCTTCACCTGCCCCTTCGCCATCCGCGCGGAGACCAGCTTCGACACCGCGAGCGGCAGGCTGAAGGACGAGATCAGCAGCATCATCGAGTAGACCTCGTAGGCCGCAGAGTAATAACTGTTGCCGACCGCACCGATGATACGAGTGACGGGGACGCGATAAAGCATCCCGATGACGCGCACGATGACCGACGCCGCCGCCAGAATGCCCCCTTGCACAATATAATTGGAATTGTCCTTTTTCTTATTGCCCATTCGACGACTGGTCCTCTCGTGTAATGTGAAGCTGCTCCAGCACAGCGGACTGTCTTCCTTCCATGTCCGCGGCCTCCGCCTCCGTCATGTGGTCATAGCCCAGCAGATGGAGTATGCTGTGGGCAATCAGGAAAGCAAATTCACGGCGAACGGAGTGCCCGTAGAGCTTCGCCTGCTCTGCCGCGCGGTCGAGGGAAATCACGATATCGCCGAGCAGCAGCTCACCGGAATCCGGATCGAAGCAATCCGCCTCGTGCGCCTCCGCCCAGGAGAAATCCGCCGGACGCTCATACTCCGCCTGCGGAAAGGACAGCACATCCGTGGGCCTGTCCACGTTTCGGAACTCCAGATTCATGCGATGGATTTCCTCATCTGAGGTCAGGAGCACGTTCACCTGCGCCTCATAGGGACAGCCCTCCGTCTCCAGCACGCGCTCCGCCACCAGGCGAGCCGTCTCCTCGCAGTTAATCCCAAGGTCAAGGCCGTACTCGTCTTCCAGATTTACCGTCATAGCGACCCTCCTTCCTCCCGCGCGCCATCTTCTTCTCATATTCCTCGTAGGCGGTCACAATCTTCTGCACCAGCGGATGGCGCACCACGTCCTGACTCGTCAATCGGCAGAAGGAAATACCCTCCACCTTGCCGAGCACCTTCTCCGCCACCTCAAGGCCTGATTTCACATTCGGGGCCAGATCCTTCTGCGTCTCGTCGCCCGTGACGACGACCTTCGAGCCAAAGCCCACGCGCGTCAGGAACATCTTCATCTGCGCCTGCGTCGTGTTCTGCGCCTCATCGAGGATAATGAAAGCATTGTCGAGCGTGCGACCGCGCATATAGGCGAGCGGCGCGACCTCGATCAGGCCCTTCTCCATATTTTTCTGGAAGCTGTCCGCGCCCATGATCTGGTAGAGCGCATCGTAGAGCGGCCGCAGGTAAGGATCGACCTTGCTCTGCAGGTCACCCGGCAGGAAGCCGAGCTTCTCCCCTGCCTCGATGGCCGGTCGTGTCAGGATGATGCGCTCCACCTCGTCCGCCTTGAAGGCCGTGATCGCCATCGCCATCGCGAGATAGGTCTTGCCCGTACCCGCCGGACCGATGCCGAAGGTAATCATATCCCTGCGGATCGCGTCCACATACTGCTTCTGCCCGAGCGTCTTCGGTTTGATCAGCTTGCCGCCGATCGTATGGCAGATGAGATCGCTGTCCGCCTCGAGCAGAGCGCCGCTCTTCTGCTCCATCGCCATCGCGAGTGCATAATTTACATTCTGTTCCGTGATCTGATTCCCCCTCGCGGAGAGCTCCAGAAGCTCCGAGAGCACCGTGTGCGCCCTTTCCACCTGCACCGCGCTGCCGATGATTTTCACTCCCCCGTCGCGTGCGACCGTCGTCACCCCCGTCGCCTTTTCTATCTTCTTTAAATACGTATCAAACTGTCCGAATACATTCTGCGCGTGTTCGGACGGAATATCCAGCAATTCATCCTGCAATGCCACTTATGTCCCGTTTCCTTCCTCTTCCGAATCGTCCTGCTCCGGCAGGCTCATGTCCGGGGCGCTCTCCCGCACAGCCTCCTCGTCGACCACGTACCTGCCCGAGGCGGTGCAGTACTCCCCATTCGTATCTATTTTAACATTATTTTCAATAATTTGAAGTCCCTTTATACTTAATTTTTCAAAAAAGAGGGCAAGTTCCTCCTCCGCGCGCGCCGCGGCCTCTTCTTCTGTGTATACTGCGTCCAGTATCTCATACTCCTGCACCGTATTTTTCCCAAGAGTGATCGGCAGATAAAAATTCTCGGTGAGCTTCAGCGGAAATTCCGATGTGATGACATCAAACTGTGCAAAAGAAGCACCGGGGAGCGCGAAAGTAACACGACGGTTGCCAAAGGTAATGTAGAAGGAAAATCTCCTGCGCCCGGTGTAGACCTTCTTTTCATACTGCATGGAAAAGCTCGACTCATAACGCTCCTCATAACGGATCGTGATGTCCGCGTCCGCGTGGACAAAGCTGACGCTCGCGACCTCGCCGTCGTCGTTATAGACCTCCACGCGGCTCGCAACGAGCACATCCCCAGCCTCAACAGACGCGCCCTCCTGCACGGCGGGCGTGCCGCTGCGCACAACCATAGAGACAATCGTTCCTGCCCCGGATGCGACAATATCTGCAGGCTCCTCATCGGCGATCTCCGTCGTCTCTCCCTCCTCGCTCTCCTTGACATGCACGATCAGGCGCGTGCCCTTCACCTCGACCGAAGTCCAGGTGATTCCCGGAAAATATTCCCGCAAAGCCGCCTCAATATCGGAGCCCTGCACCTCGCTCTTTCGCATGCCGTGCACAATGTTGATCTCTGTGAGATAGCTGAGAATCTCATCGTCGCTCAGCAAATAATTGCCCTCAATATGGATATTCCAGATAAAGAGCGACATGAGCCAGAGAAGCACTGCGCCGCCGAGCGCGCCCGCCGCGAAGAGCTTCCGTCTCTGATAGCGCTGCAGCAAAAAAGGAAGGCCGTGCCTTTCCAGGATCACGACCTTTGTCCTCGTTTTGCGTACCAGCGGGCGCAGGCTCTTGAATCCGCCGATGCTGACGCACATCTCATATTCCGTTCCGATGAAGCGGACATCCCACAATACGATTCCATGATATCCGCAAAGATTGAAGAAGCGCTCCGGCGCATAGCCGCTTAAGCGAATGCGCACATAACCCTTCAGGAATTTCAGAATTCTCGTCAGCAATAACGAATCTCTCCTATCCGCCCTGAAATCTTCATCTCATCCTTGGTATAGTAGTCGATGTGCAGTTTCTCACCACACAAAGTCATCTGACAGGTCTTCGTCTGCAGGCGGATTCGTTCCTCCGTGTACTCGATAATGCCTCGATAATTCTCAATATAGGCCTCGCTTCTGCCCGTCACCGTCAGGACAGCGGCTCCCATGACCAAATCCTTTGGCAGCCGGAAGTGATCGGCCATCCGCTCGCGAAATCCCATAGAAATCCCCGCCCCGCGCGTTTATCACAGTCTATGCGCGGGGGCGGGGATTATGATATTTTGGTCGATTGTAAAATGAAGTTGAACACCTAAAAAATCCATAGCGATTG
>JAJQBC010000115.1 GCA_021203465.1 Lachnospiraceae bacterium
ACCACCAACACGTTCATCATACCCCGTTTTTATGGAAATTGCAATAGAAATCTTAAGAAACTATGAAGAAAATGTTACCATTCACCGTGGCAGGGGAACCGCGCGCATGCAGGCAGCAGGCCCCGTGTGGGGTGGGGAGAAGCATTGGAGACGGCTTCGCTGGATTTTCATCATCTGCGAGCGAGAAACGAATGAGACTCCGGGGCAAGTCTCAGCAAAGACTGCCGTACGATAAGTCCGCAGATTCCCAGACGGCGACTGCTTCTCTTCTCCCCACCCCACACGGGGTCTGCTGCCTGCATGCGCGCGGTGCACAAAAAAAGCCGACAGGCTTTTTCCCTGTCAGCTTCTCGCTTCGTATCTTCTCTATTCTTCGGTTGCAGGCGGCTGCGCCGCACGCGCTCTCTTTCTCCCCAGAATAATCAGGATGGCGGATCCCACAATCATCACCGCCGCCAGCAGCTGGGAGATCGGAATCCCCGTCGAGCCGATCGTGAGCTGGTCGGTCCTGAGACCCTCGATCCATACCCTCCCGAGGCCGTAGCCCAGCAGGTAGAAGCAGAAAACCTCGCCGTCGAAGCGCTTTTTCTTCCGGTACCAGTAGAGGAAGCAGAGCACGCCGACGTTCCACAGTGACTCATAGAGGAAGGTGGGGTGCACCTGAATGAACTGCTCTCCCGCGATCACCTGCACATTCGCCCACATCTCATCCGTGATCTCGTGAGCACGCACTGCGCTCACCGGCAGCTGCATCGCGAGCAGATTGTCTGTGTAGCCGCCGAAGGCCTCGCGGTTGAAGAAATTGCCCCAACGGCCTAAGATTTGCCCGGCTACCAGACCGAGGCAGGCCGTGTCCAGCCGCAGGCCGAAATTGTATTTCTTCACCCGGCAGTAAATATAGATGCTGACAACCGCCCCGATCACGCCGCCGTAGATCGCGAGGCCGCCCTGCCGCAGGTTGAAAATGCTGAGCAGATTGTCCTTGTAGTTGTCCCACGAAAAGAACACATAATACGCCCTGGCGCAGGCAATTCCGGCGATCACGCCGATGATCACCATGTCAATGTAGCTGTCCGTATCCTGCCCGGTGCGCTTCGCCTCGCGCTCGGCGAGCGTGAGACCCAGCAGGATCGCGCAGCCGATGATGATGCCATAGTAGGCAATCTCGAGGCCGAAGACCGTGACGGATTTGCCTACGTTGTTCAAATAAATTCCCAGATTCGGGAAATTGATTGACATGTTCATAATGCTTCACCCTATACGTTAAAGAGAAACTCAATCACATCGCCGTCCTGCACGACGTACTCCTTCCCCTCGCTGCCAACCAGGCCCTTTGCGCGGGCGGCGGCGATCGAACCGCAGTCCAGCAGATTCTGGTAGTTCACGACCTCCGCGCGGATGAAGCCGCGCTCGAAGTCGGAGTGAATCTTTCCGGCGGCCTGCGGCGCTTTCGTGCCCCGCCGAATCGTCCAGGCGCGCGTCTCCTTCTCGCCCGCCGTCAGGAAACTCATGAGGCCGAGCAGGCGGTAGCTGGCCTGAATCAGCTTATCCAGACCCGACTGCGCGATGCCGAGATCCTCGAGGAACATCTTCTTTTCATCCTCCTCGAGCTCGGAAATCTCCTGCTCGATCTGCGCGCAGACTACAAAGACCTCGCTGCCGCTCTCCTGCGCGTAAGCGCGCACCTTCTGCACGCCCTCGTTCGACGCGGCGTCGTCCGCCAGACCGTCCTCCGAGACATTGGCCGCGAAGATCACCGGCTTGCAGGTCAGGAGATTATAAGAGTCCAGCCATGCCTGCTCGTCCTCGTCACGGATATCCGTAAAGCTCTTTCCCAGCTTGCCCTGTTCGAGGTGTTCCTTCAGCCGTTTCATAAGTTCGAGCTCCTTTGCGAGCGTCTTGTCATTACGCGCGCCGCGGACGCCCTTGGCAATTCTCCGGTCGAGAATCTCGATATCCGAGAAGATCAGCTCGAGGTCGATCGTCTCGATATCGCGCAGCGGATCGACGCTGCCGTCCACGTGCACGACGTTCGCGTCCTCAAAGCAGCGCACCACGTGGACGATCGCGTCCACCTCGCGAATATTCGCGAGGAACTGGTTGCCCAGGCCTTCGCCCTTCGACGCGCCCTTCACGAGACCCGCGATATCGACGAACTCGATGACCGCCGGGGTCACCTTCTGTGAATTGTAAAGCGCCGAGAGCTTCTGAAGCCGCTCGTCCGGCACGGCCACGACGCCCACATTCGGGTCGATCGTGCAGAAAGGATAATTGGCCGACTCGGCGCCCGCCTTCGTCAGGGAATTAAAAAGTGTGCTCTTGCCCACGTTCGGCAGGCCGACGATACCTAATTTCATACTTGTATTTACCTGTTCAGAAAGACCTGTCTTTCAGGAGTTTCCGCCTTCCTCGATATTTTGTTTGCGCAACAAAGAAGTATACCATAAAGACTCTGTTTTTTCAATCGTGGCGATTGAGCATTTTGGCCAAAGAAGCCCTCCGGCAATTCGGAAGGCTCCTTTTATATCCCTCTACATGATAATTTTATAGACATCGTTAAACAGTATCACAACCATCAGCCCCATGAGCAGCGCGAAACCCACAAGGTGCACCATTCCCTCCTTCTCGGGCGGCACGGCCTTGCCTCGAGTGACTTCAATAAAGAGGAACAACAGCCGCCCGCCGTCCAGCGCCGGGATCGGCAAGAGGTTCATGACGCCGAGGTTTACGTTCAGCAAAATCGCCATCATCATCATATTCAGCGTCACATAGTACCATCCGTCCGAACGTGATTCCTCATAGGTCTCGCCGATCGCGCTGACAATGCCGACCGGACCGGACATATCATTTAGCCCCACCTGCCCTTTCACCAGCATCACAAGGCTCTCGACCGTCGCCTTCAGCCAGTAGCGCACCTCCGCGGCGCTGTAACCCACAACTTCGAGAATATTTCCCTTTGTGCGCACACTGCTCTTCTGGAAACCATAAAGATAACTGCCGCTCTCACTCAGCTGTGACTCCAGCGTCACCGTGTAGATCTGCCCGTCCCTCTTATATTTCACCGTGGTCGTCTCGCCCTGATGAAGGCTGCTGTACAGGGTCACCTCGCGATACAGATAAACACGGCTGCCGCCGATGCTGATAATCTCATCGCCGTCCTGCATCCCCGCTTCCGCAGCGGGATAACCCTCCATGACGCTGATCACCGTATCGTCATAGCCTACGCCGCCGATGATAAAGAGCGCCAGAATATAGGCCAGGATAAAATTGAAAATCGGTCCGGCTGCCACGACCGAGATCCGCGTCCAGACCGACTTCGCCTGAAAGGAATCCTCGTCCGGGACGCCCTCCGTCTCCTCGCCGTCCTCGCCCTCCATCATGCAGGAGCCGCCGAAAGGCAGCAGCTTGATACAGTAAAGCATATCCCCCACCTGTTTGCTCACGAGCCGCGGCCCCATCCCAATGGAAAACTCATTGACCCGGATACCGCCCCGCTTCGCCAGAAGGAAATGTCCCAGTTCGTGAACTATAATCAACAGGCTGAAAATGATCAGCGCCAAAATGATACTCAATCTACCACCTGCTCTCTATCCTCTCATAGACCGCCGCTTCGGTGTCCAGAATTTCCTCGACCGTAGGCGCGGATTTCACCTGATGCGCCGCCATACAATCCCCGATGATCATCGGGATATCGAGAAATCCGATCTTCCGCGCGAGGAACTTCGCCACCGCGCGCTCGTTGGCCGCGTTGTAGACCGTCGGCATCGTCCCCCCGGCGGCGGCGGCATCAAACGCGAGCTTCAGCCCCGGAAAACTCTCCATGTCCGGCTTCTCAAAGGTAATCTGCCCCAGTGTCCAGAAATCGAGCCGCTCACCCGGCAGGTATCTGCGCTCCGGATAATAGAGCGCGTACTGAATCGGCAGCTTCATATCCGGCGTGCCGAGCTGCGCGATCACCGCGCCGTCGACGAACTCCACCATCGAGTGGATAATGCTCTTCGGCTGCACGACGATCTGGATATCCTTCGGTTCCACACCGAAGAGCCAGCGCGCCTCCATCATCTCCAGACCCTTATTGACCAGCGTGGCCGAGTCGGTCGTAACCTTACGCCCCATCGACCAGTTCGGGTGCTTCAGTGTATCCTCGACCTGCACACTTTTCAGTTCTTCCCTCTTCCGCCCACGGAAAGGGCCGCCCGAGGCGGTCAACAGTATCTTTTTGATCTGCGCTCTGTTTTCTCCATTCAGGCACTGGAAGATCGCGCTGTGCTCTGAGTCAACCGGCAGAATCCGCACGCCGCGCTCCTTTGCCAGCGGCATAATGATGTGCCCCACGGTCACCAGCGTCTCCTTATTCGCCAGCGCAATGTCCTTTCCGGCCTCCATCGCCGCAATCGTGGGGCGGATGCCGATCATGCCGACAATCGCCGTCACGAGGATCTCCGACTCCTGCTCCGTGGCAACCTCGAGAAGGCCGTCCATGCCGGACACAATCCGCACGGGCAGATCCGCCACGCGCATTTTCAGTTCCTTCGCTTTCTCCTGTGTCCACATCGCCGCGAGCTTCGGACGGAACTCCCGGATCTGTGCCTCCATCCGCTCAACATTCGAGCCCGCCGCCAAGGCAGTAATCTCTATATCGCCGTTATTTCTCACTACTTCAAGCGTCTGCGTCCCGATCGAACCGGTGGAGCCCAGTATCGCTATCTTCTTCATTGTAAAGTTTCTCCTTATCTTATCATCCTTATCAGAGCAACAGACCTCAGCCCGCCTTCTTCGAAGGCTATACACCGCTATGCTCAGCCCGACACCAGCAGCGCCAGCGTGTAGATCAGCGGAGCCGTCACGATCACGCTGTCAAAGCGGTCCAGTATTCCGCCATGCCCCGGTATCAGATTTCCATAATCCTTGACACCGTGCTGACGCTTCACCGCCGAAGCCGCCAGATCGCCGATCTGCGACGCGATCGCTCCGATCATGCAGATCAGCGCGTAAACTCCCGCATAACCACCGAGCAGGCCACCGTAGGCCGCGCCCAGAATTCCCGCTCCAATCACGCCGCCGATCGCACCCTCGATCGATTTCTTCGGGCTTAAGACCGGCGCCAGCTTATGCTTTCCGAGCAGCATCCCGACACAGTAAGCGCAGGTATCGCAGCCCCAGGCGCACAAAAAAATCAGCCATACAATATAAAAACCGCGCTCCAGCATTCTGGTCTGATAGATGAAGCTCAGCATGACCGGCACGTAGACAATCCCGAAAAATGCCGCCATGATCGTCGTCGTATCGTATTTCGGGAAAGTAAACACGTAGACTGCCATGATCGCCAGAAAAACCACCGGCAGCGTCAGCCAGATTTTCTCCGCCCCGAAGCCTCCGCAGACTACATAGCACATCCCCTCCCAGGCCGCGGTCCCAAGCATGCCCACATACCACAGGCCGCTGCGCGGTCCGATGCCAAAAACCCGGTAAAATTCATGCAGGCCGATGAAACCCGCCGCCACCGTGAAAATCCACAGCGGCCAGCTCCCGTAGTAACAGGTCACAAGCATGATCACGACCAGCACCGCACCGCTCAAAAGCCTTTTTAAAAATGACTTCACGTCTCCTTCACCCCTCCATAGCGGCGGTCTCTCACATTATACCGGTCAATCGCCTTCTGAAGCTCCGCCTTATCGAAATCCGGCCACGGCACCTCCGTGAAATAGAATTCCGTATAGGCGAGCTGCCACATTAAATAATTGGAGAGCCTCAGCTCTCCGCTGGTCCGAATCAGCAGATCCGGATCCGGGATCCCCGCCGTGTCAAGATGGGCCGAGATCACATCCTCCGTGATTTCCTCCGGTGCAAGCCCTTCCGCCGCGATCTTTTTCACCGCGCGACAGATCTCGTCACGGCTCCCGTAATTGATCGCGATCGTGAAATTGAGGCCGTCCTGATCCTTCGACTCCTCCTCCAGCTGCGCGATGCTTCGCTGAATATCCTCGTCGAGGCCGGTCTTGTCGCCGATCACACGCACCTTCATATGGTTCTTCTTCGCTGTCTTCACGCAGGTCTTCATATAATTGCGCAGCAGCGTCATCAGCGCATCCACCTCATCCCGGCTGCGCTTCCAGTTCTCCGTGGAAAATGCATAGACCGTCAGATACTTGATACCCATATAATATGCATCTTCACAGATCTGTTCCACATTTTTTGCACCCTGGACATGCCCGTAATTGCGCGGCATTCCTTTGGCCTTCGCCCAGCGCCCGTTTCCGTCCAGAATAATCGCCACATGCTGCGGAACTGCCATTTCCCTATCCTCCCAAAAATAGCCGTAAATAATTGGGCTGCCGCCAAAGGCGACAGCCTCAAATCTTATACCGTCATAATCTCCTTCGACTTCTCCGCGACCGCCTTGTCGATCTCGCCGATATACTTGTCGGTCAGCTTCTGCGCCTTCGTCTCCAGACTCTTCTGATCGTCCTCGGTCAGCTCCCCGCTCTTCTGCTGCTTCTTGAAGGTCTCATTCGCGTCCCTGCGGATATTGCGGATCGCGACCTTCGCGTCCTCGCCCTTCTTCTTGACATCCTTCGAGAGCGATTTTCTGCGTTCCTCCGTCAGCTCCGGAAATACCAGACGGATCGAGGAGCCGTCATTCGTCGGATTGATGCCGATGTCCGAAGCCGCGATCGCGCGCTCGATCGGCTTGATCATATTCTTCTCGAAGGGGCGGATCTGAATCACCCGCGCCTCCGGCACAGCGATGTTCGCGACCTGCTGCAGCGGTGTGGGCGCCCCGTAATAGTCCACGCGGATCTTGTCCAGCACATGCGGATTCGCACGGCCCGCGCGGATTGCAGCGAAATCCTTCAGAAGCACGTCGTAGGTCTTGGTCATCCTCGTCTCATACGGCTGTAATCTTTCTTCCATTTTAAATAATCCTCCCTTTATACTGTCACTTTCGTCCCCGAAAATGCTCCTTTTACTGTGTTTACAATACTGTTTTCCCCACTAAGCCCGAATACCAGCATCGGCATCCGGTTCTCCATGCACATGATCGAGGCCGTCAAGTCCATCACGCCGAGCTTACGGTCGATGACCTCCTGAATCGGAATCTCATCGAACTTCTTCGCCTCCGGATTCAGCTTCGGATCGCTGTCGTAGACGCCATCCACCGCCTTTGCGAGCAGGATCACATCTGCCTCGATCTCCAGCGCCCTTAAGGCCGTCGTCGTGTCCGTCGAGAAGTAGGGATGTCCGATCCCTCCGGCGAAGAAAGCGACCCCGCCGCTCTCCAGCAGTTCCACCGCTTTATCCTTCGTGAACTGCTCCGCCAATGGCCCCATCGCGAAGGGCGTAAATACCTTTGTCCTCATCCCCACGCTGCGGAAAATCTCCGACACATAGATACAGTTCATGACCGTCGCCAGCATGCCGATCTGGTCGGACTTCGTCCGGTCGATATTCTCGCTCGTCCGTCCGCGCCAGAAATTTCCTCCGCCGATGACCACACCGACCTCAATGCCCTCATCGACAAGCTCCTTCACCTGGGCCGCCACCTTAAGACAGGTCGCCTCGTCAAAGCCCGTGTGCCGCTCACCCGCGAGGGCTTCGCCGCTCAGTTTTAAAAGTACACGTTTCATATCGCACCTCGTCAGTCCGTAACTTGTGACCATCTTACCATACTATGTAAATTTTTTCAATGGTCGATTGTAAAATGAAGTTGAACACCTAAAAAATCCATAGCGATTG
>JAJQBC010000002.1 GCA_021203465.1 Lachnospiraceae bacterium
CACCAGTTTTGCGTCTTCACCGTAAAACTCATACCGCCCATGCTGCTCGAACCCCACCAGCGAATTGGGATACCGTTCCTTGATGGAATTGTATTCATCGGCGGCATCCTGCAATAATGGCTGCAGATCCTGTTTTTCTGACTGTATCGGCTTTCCCTCTCTTGAAGGCTCTGCTTTTTCCACTGTCTGCACACCGATTTCCTGTGCATCCGGTCGATGGGCAAGCACGGTCTGCCGTGCATCCTCTAATGTGTCAAACGGCCCCGCACTGGCTGCACCCATGCCACGCTCCTCATCATAACCGTAATGGTTATAAAAGCTCCCGTTCGGATATTGCAGGATGGCGATGTTTTCCACATATCCAACCTGCATAGCGGAAGTGGACTGATACCGCGCAATGACTTCCGGCTTTTCAGGTTCTGGCTGCTGACCTTCCGGCGCATCCATAGTTTCTTCTTCCATGCCAGCCGCCAGCACCGATTCTTCACTCTGCTGCTCTGCACTGGTGTTTATCTCTGCCTCCGGCATTGTTTCTGTCTCCGCTGTCAGCTCTGGCTCTGCCTGATTCTCCATCCCAAAGAAATCAAAAATGCTGATCTGATGCCCGGAAGCAAACTCCACTTCTTTCTTTTTCTCAGGGAAAATTGTAAAGGTTCCTTCAGAATACTGTATCAGTTCCGATAATGTCTGCGCCCGCTCCTCATACCGGTCAAAATCAAGCGGCAACGCCGCCAACGCTTCATTCATTTCCGAAAGAAGCTCCTGTGTTTTCTCACCATCCAACAGTATTTCCGTCAGTTCTTCCCTCATTTTGTCCGGGAAGAAGCCCTCCTGAAGCGGACGCGCAATCTCCTGTGGAAGCCGATTATAGAACCGGATCACACGGCCTGCCATCTGTTCCCGTTCGTAGTCCGCCATCCTGGAATAATCCGCAGGCTTCAAAAATTTCTCCTGCTTAATCAGGTAGTCCACTCTCTGCGCTACCTTCGGCCATTTCATAAGGACGGAAGCATAAGGTGAACCGTAACCTCCCCGCGCTAACACCAGTCCTTTTGCATCATAATCCGCGTGGGAATCATCCGCGCCAGACAGGGCGTGACTGCTTCCTCCGGTTCCATAGCGCTCCTTCAGAAATTCCGCTTTTTCCCCATCACTGTGTTCCTGCACAAAAAACGCATAAGTAGAAAGCCGCCCATCGGAATAAGGGCCACCACCGGAGAGAAAAGCGTCAATCTCATCCTGTGTGATAAAACGATCATGTTCTTGCCATGCAAACCCGTCTCTTGCCTGATAGGGAACCGCCTCTTTCGCAAATTTCTGAAACTGTGCAAGCACTTTATCCGGACGGTAAATATGGAACCTCATGACACTGGAATCTTCCTGATATACCTCAGCTAGCCCTTCCAGCCGTTCATTCAGATCGGTAAGGAAGGCAGACTGTGCGAGAAGCCCCGAAAGACGCTCCTCCACATCCGGGAACCCGCCCCGAAAAATGTCTGTATCTTCAAAAACCAGTTCAGATACACCCTCGGCCAGATCGCGCTCCATATATGCCAATGCCTGGGCATGTTCCATCAGCGCATTTCCTCTCGCTGCATCTAACACTGCCTGCGGCGCATACTCCCCTTGCCTGAGCAGCTGCCCAATCCTTCCGGAAACATCCTCCCAGGATAGAAATGCCTTGCTCAAGACCTTATCATTGATGGTATGGCCGACAGCAATCTGCATCCCAAGTTCATCAAACCATGCGGAATACTCCTGACCGCCAATCACAAGGCCTTTGCCTCCCGTCCGATACTCCTGCTTTACAAATTCAGCGTATTCCTCCGGTGTCTGGTCAATCATAAAATTATAAATCAGGCGCAGCTGGCTCCTGTCCCGGTTACTGCCGGAGCGCAGCACTTCATCTACCACATCAGAGGGTATTGCGATCTCCCCCGCGTAGAGTGCGGCCATCGGCTCCTCGATTGCCCGAATCTGTTCCTCCACCGTGGGAAGTTCCGGCAAAGCAAAAGCAGAGGCGATTTCTTCCTCTGCTTCACTCAAATCCTGTTCTGTTGTCTCTGGGATTAGCTGTACACCAAGTCCGTCAAGATGCTCTCCTCGGCCATCGCCTGCAGGCTGTTCATATGTGCCGCCCACGCCAGATGATCTTTCTCCTTGTCCGGCGCCGGGTACTTCTCCAACAGTCCTTTCATCTGCACGTCCATCTGTTCCTGCGCCGCTTTCTCGATCTCCAGCAGGTGACGGTTCAGTTTCCCTGTCAGGAGCATACTCTGATACCAGTTCTTCCTGTGCTCCTTCAGGAATGTCCGGCGCAGCATCCCGTACTTCCCGATCACCTCCGGTTCCTCCTCGACCATCAGGTTCGGAAACAGGTAATCTCCCTTGCGATGATATGTCAGTTCCATGTCCGCGTCCTCCTTCATTTTTCGTAATATCATTTGTGCTTTCATGCTTTAAAGTGTTAAATTCTCTATTAGCATTATACAAGCTGTCTACGGAATTTTCAAGCTGCTGCTGCAAATTTTCCAGATAAATTTTCTGCACGGTGCGGCCAATGTCCCGCAGGACAGGCTCCACCAGATCGCTCGTAGCATTTCCAAGGAAGGTAAGCACCGACAGGCGGTTATATTCTGTGATACCGATAAAATCCTCTTCCTCCAGAATCTCAATCGGGTCAAGCCCACACCGTCTGGCGAGCGTATAATAAGCACTGTTCGTCAGCAGATTCCGAAAACTGACGCGAAGGTTGTCTTCATCCAGCCCTTCCAGAAAGGTATCTACCGTCTCATATTCCAGACCTTCCATCGCTTCCGTCAGATTTTCCTCTGTGCTCTGGCGGGCAATCTGCATCAGGGCATCCGGCAAATCCATCGGTGTCATGTCATCCAGGCCATAAGCCTCTATCAGATGCTCCAGAACCGGCTTTTTTGTTTCCTCATCCATCTGCCAGAGAAACGGACTTCTGCCGCCGCGCACCATATGGGTATCCGCAATATCAAAGACATACCTCAGCCGTTTCCTCGGTCCGGTATCATCCAGAAGCGCGATTCCCTTTGCGCCGCGGTTGACCCATCGGTTCATTTTCTGGTTCCACAGCTCTAGTTCTGCACAGGCCGTAGCTGACGGGCGCTGTGCATGGATCAGAAGTGTATCCGAAAAGGAATACCGGTATAATCTGGATGCCGTGTCCAGATAGTCCATCCAGTCCCTGGGAGAACCGCTGACCTCTCCGGCGTGTTCCTCTGCAAGTGATCGGATGTAATTATATTTTGTCACGCTGATTTTTCCTCCTCTCATCAGCTCCGGCTGACAGGAGACCCTGCCAGCCGGATACAACGGTTACTTTTTTGCGGATTTTTTCTTCTTCGCCTTTGTAAAATCACGTTTGGGAAATTCCAGTGCAAACCGGACCGTACCATCATCGGTCTGCATCAACAGATCGGCTTCAAAGGTCTGATCCTTTTTTGCCGAATAGAAATCATCCACATGGACACGGCCTTCCTTCAAAAGCCCCACCGCCATCCTTTTATCCATCGTCTTACGCATATTGGCAAGATAGCGGTTTTCTTTCCACAGGGCAAAAGAGCACTCCCGATCAGAGCAGTAAAAGTTCTTTTTCCCTTCATAGACCGGCTTTCCACAGAATGGACAGCTTCCAATACTCTCCCGTACATGGAAGCGGCTCTGTTCCTGCTCCGGAATCAGATCGCATCCATTTAACATCATTGTCAGGAGATTGGTAATACCGTCCATAAAGCTCCCACTGTCAATCTCCCCATGTTCCATCTGCAGCAACCGGTTTTCCCACTCTGCTGTCATAGATGCAGATTTCAGATAGTCCGGCATCACTTCGATCAGTGCCATGCCATCTTCTGTCGGCAGAATCTGCTTTCCTTTTCTCACCGCATATTGGGAAGTCACGAGTTTCTCAATGATACTTGCCCTCGTAGCCGGTGTCCCAAGCCCTTTCTTTTCTGTCTCCTGCTCGAACTCCTTATTTCCCGCAGTTTCCATCGCAGACAGCAGGGAATCCTCACTGTATGCTTTCGGTGGAGACGTGAAATGCTTACTTTTCTTTGCCTGAACCGATTCAAAATATTTCCCTTCGGATAACCCATCCGGGATGGCCGGTGTATCCGCTTCCTCTTTTTCTGCCTTGCCTTTCAGCACAGAAAGCCGGAAGCTATTCTCAATATCCTTAAATCCGTTCTGAACGGTTGCCCTGCCCCTGGCATGGAACTCCTGTTCCTCACACAGCACCGTAATCTCCGTTTCATCATAGATAAACTCATCGGATACCGCCTGGGCCAGACGCTGCACAATCAGAAGAAGCAGGTTTCTCTTTTTCACAGAAAGCGTTTCATAATCATCCTGCATCGCCTCTTTTGTGGGCAAAAGTGCATGGTGGTCGCTCACTTTATCATTGTTGATAATGCGTCCAACATTTCTCCCGATCTCCAAATCAGCAAGAAATGGGAGTTTTTCCGACACCATATCCAAAAGCTCAAGCGCCGTCTCTTCCATATCTGCCGTAATATACTGGCTGTCCGTCCGGGGATAGGTGACCATTTTATCCTCATACAGTTCCTGCAGCTCCTTTAGCGTCTCTGCAGCTGTATATCCGAAGAAACGGTTTGCTTCCCTCTGTAGGGTGGTCAGATCATAGAGCTTCGGCGGCTGATTCTTCTTCCGGTTCTTTTCCATGCCTGTCAGCACAGCCTGCTTTCCATTACAAAGCGCTGCAATCCGGTCTGCTTCCTTTTCCTCTGCGATATTTCCGGAAGACACTACGAGTCCATCGCAGTCCAGCGACACTTTATAATAGGCTTCCTTTACAAAGCCATTGATTTTCTGCTGTCTCTCCACCAGCATGGCAAGCGTCGGCGTCTGGACACGCCCCACTGACAGCCGCTTATAATACTTGGTTGTAAATGCTCTTGTCGCGTTCATCCCCACGAGCCAGTCCGCCTTTGCCCTGCACACCGCAGCATCACACAAGTTTCGGTATTCCTCTCCATCTTTTAAATGAGCAAAACCGTCCTGAATCGCGCTGTCCTCCATCGAACTGATCCACAGGCGCTTCACTGGAAGAGACGAACCGGACAAGTCATAAACTCGTTTAAAAATCAGTTCCCCTTCGCGCCCTGCGTCGCAGGCGTTGACTACTTCCGAAACATCGTTCCGGTTCAGCAGGCCACAAAGCACCTGGAACTGTTCTTCCTTATCCGCAGCCACTGAGAGTTTCCACTCCTCCGGCACAATCGGAAGATCTGCGTAATTCCACTTGCTGTATTTTTCATCATAGGCTTCCGGCATCACATACTCGGCCAGATGCCCCAGGCACCAGCTCACCAGATAGCCGCCTCCCTCAAGATAGCCATTCTCCCGCTTATACGCGCCCAGCACTCTGGCTAAAGACTGGGAAACACTCGGTTTTTCTGCAATCACTAATCGGTACATTGTTCTTTCCTTTCTGTAAAAAGGGGCAGAAGGCTCTGAAAATCTTCATACCTTCTGCCCGGATTTTATGCTTCTGTCTCACCTCAAAAATCAGCGGTTACTCCTCATCCGAATCCTCGTCCCCGTCTGCATCCTCGCCATCTTCCATGTCCTCGTTTCGGGTCTCATAATTCTCATATTCCAGGCCCTCACTGGTTGTCTCCTCTGCGTCTTTCTTTGGCTTATAAATCCGGATGTAGTAATAAGCACCTCCACCGCCAAGAGCCGCGATCAGCAGCACCGCAAGCAGGATACCTGCCCCGCTCCCGCCACTGTCTTCCTCCGTAACGGCCACGGCCTCCGTCTCCTCTGATTCCTCGGTCTGCGTTGTTTCCTCCAGAACCACCGGTGCGGTTGTCTCCGCTGTTTCCGTCTCTTCCTCTTCAATGAAATCCTGCAAATCATATTCATCAATCATGGAAAGCATATACACATTTTCAGTCGAACTGGCCTTATCAATGACAAGGAAAAATGTATTCCCGTTTGCTGTTGTAATGGTGTAAAATTCCTTTGTAGAGTCATCTGAGATGTCATCGAGCACCTCCCCGTTGCCGGATACCGAAAACGGCGTAGCTTCGGTCTCATCCGGCGTCGTTTCCTCCAGCACTTCCTCCGTCTCCGTCTCAGAGGTTTCATCCACAAAAGCAAAGGCTGTCACACTCCCCATGCCCATCACAAGGCACAGGGCAAACATCCCCGCCGCCAGACTTTTACCCCATTTCTTCAAAATTTTCTTCATTCGGAACCTCACTTTCCGGTGCATCATCCGGCACATGCTTCGGATGGGTTTTTCCGGCATCCGGCGCTTCTTCAAGGCCGGCACCCTCTAACTGCTGAAGCGTCACACTGCCATCCTGAATGCCGCTCAGCATGGCAAGCAAGTCGCGCCCGCTCAGCTTCATCCCGCGGACAGTCTTTAAAATCTCAGCGTCCTCTTCCCGTTGCTGCGCTTCCCTGACAGTTTTCAGGTGCTCCTGCATTTCCGCGATCCGGCTCTCTGCCTTATCCGCTTCATCCAGATAGCGCAACAATTTTTTATTCAATTTTCGTATCCTCCACTTCCGTAAAATTGCTTTTTATCATACCTGTTATTTTTATGAAACTTTTTTGTAACCCGAAAAAAGCATTTTAATTCAGTCTTCCATAACAGAGGAAGTGCGATTGCCAATATGTAGTTTGCACACTTGTATATTGGATCGGATTCCCGCAGTGAATCATCATGCCATTTCCGACATAAATCCCAACATGTGACGCGCCAGATGTGCTATACGTCCCCTGGAAGAAAATCAGGTCGCCCGGCTGTGCATCCTCCGGTGATACATAAGTGCAGTAAGAACGTAACCCCTCCGCTGTCGTCCGGCCAACATTCCAGCCATTCCCGCAGTTATTGATAACCCAGCACACAAAACCAGAACAGTCAAAGCTCGTACTCGGTGAACTCCCGCCCCAGACATACGGATAGCCTAAGTATTTCTCAGCCTCCGCAATCATCCTGGCAAATTTCTCGTCCGAAAGCGCCTCCGCCGAAACCTCATAGCTGGAGCCGCTGCTTGTGCCGCTCCCGGTGCTTCCAGTGCTTCCAGTGTAAGTAGACAGCGTTGCCGTATCGAACAGATAGCTCCGGTTCCCATACGTTGCATTGTACAGGGTATAAAGGGATACCTGATCATCGGTCAGATTACTCTGTGCCACTGTGTCAAAGCCATGATTTACAAGGGAAATATTCAAAATATAATACTCATACTCAACTTCTACCTCATATTCATACTCTTCCTCGGTTGTCTCGCCTGTTTCCGGGTCCGTGGATGTAGTTGTCCCCGTCCTGGTCTCTGTCCGTGTCCGGATTTCCACCTCCTCTGATACATTCAGGGTATATTGCTGTGAAAACAAATCCTCCAGTATCCCTGACACCTGCGAATAGGTAAACTCCTCATACACCACCGTCAGATAGGAGATCAGCTGATACGGATTATGCGAAATCTCATCTACCTGATACCGGTATTCATCGTAGCCTGGGTGCGTCGTCTCCATGTTGTTGATCTGGCTGTTCAGCGCAGTTTCCAGTGCAGAATACGCATTTTCCACCGCATAAATATCATCATCCGTGCTCGGATACGTTGTGGAAACGAAAGAATCCTGCACACCCTGGAACATGGCGGTACAGCTGGACAGGCTAGCGGAAATCAGCAAAAACAGAA
>JAJQBC010000003.1 GCA_021203465.1 Lachnospiraceae bacterium
GAGTGAAAAGCGGTCTCTTGTGTTTCTGAAAGAGAGATGTTATAGTTGAATGGTCCGGGGCGAAAGCCGTTTCGGGCTTTATGCTACAGGCTAATAGAAGGAGGAGAGTTTCTCGGCTCCTTTGGTATTTTTTGCAGAAAGGCGGATTATTATAGAAGATGAATGAGAAAAGGCCAATCGTGGGTCTTATCCCGCTTTATGATGAGCAGAAGGACAGCTACTGGATGCTCCCGGGCTATATGCGGATGCTGGAGGAGCAGGGCGCGCTTCCCCTTATGCTGCCGCTGACAGACGATGCGGCGGAGCTGGATGCTTTTCTGGAGCTCTGTGACGGTTTCCTTTTCACCGGCGGACATGATGTCTCGCCGGAATATTATCATGCGGAGCAGAAAGTGTACTGCGGTGCGACCTGCCCCCTGCGGGATTGGATGGAAGATTATCTTCTGAGAAAATGTGCAGAACTGGACAAGGCCGTGCTCGGCATTTGTCGCGGCATTCAGTTCATGAATGCCTGTTTTGGCGGCACGCTCTATCAGGATCTGCCGGAGGAATTTGATAGCAGGATAGAGCATCATATGGCGCCACCTTATAATCGTCCCGTGCATTCCATCGATATCAAAAAGGGTTCGCTGCTGTACGATATCCTCGGCGAGGAGCAGGTCGGCGTCAACAGTTACCATCATCAGGCGATCCGGGAGCTCGCGCCCGCGCTCGAGGAGATGGCGCGTTCCGGGGACGGTCTCATCGAGGCGGTCTCGATGCCGGGTAAGACTTTCTTTGTCGGCGTACAGTGGCACCCGGAGTTTGCATATCGGGATGACTTGCATTGCGGGAAGCTGACTGCGGCTTTCGTGGAGGCCATGAGGCGCAGGCAGAATCCGGGCAGGCCGGAGGGACTTTCCGGGAAGCTGATGCTGAACCGTATGAACAGCGGAAACCATGCCAGACTGTCTGACTGGGGACTGTCCCATTTTTCGATCGCGCCGAAGTCTGTCATGCTGGAGATCGGTTGCGGGGGCGGTGCGAACATCGCGCGTCTGCTCGCGCGCTGCCCGGACGGGCAGGTATGGGGCGTCGATTATTCGGAAGCCAGTGTGGAGAAGAGCAGGGATTTCAACGCGGAGGCGATCGCTGCCAAGAAGTGCAGGGTTGCGCGCGCCAATGTGCAAGATCTGCCCTTTGAGGGCGAAAGCTTTGATCTCGCGACGGCTTTTGAGACCGTGTATTTCTGGCCGGATCTTGAGGAGGCCTTCACACAGGTTTTCCGAGTGCTGAAAAAGGGCGGTCGGTTTTTCATCTGCAACGAGGTCGACGGGGAAGATCCCGCCGACTATGAGATGGAAAAGAAGGTTTTCGGCCTCCACATCTATAAGGAGCAGGAGGTACGGGAACTGTTGGCGGGGGCCGGGTTTTCCGAAGTTACGACATATCGGGACGGTGAAAAGCGCTGGATTTGTTTCATCGCGGTGAAGTGAGTGGTGGATGTGTATTTGGCTTGAGCTGCAATGGAAAACTCAGGGGCTGCTGATATGCTTTCTCGTGACAGCTGTTTTAAAGTGGAAAAGATTCTGGTATTTGGTTTGTAAACATAGCAGGTGATAAAATAAATGGAGACTGGCGTGAAAAAAGAACCGCTCATCGTGCTGGCCGGCCCCACGGCGGTCGGAAAGACAGCGCTTTCGATCTCGCTTGCGAAGGCAGCGGGAGGAGAGATTATATCGGCGGACTCGATGCAGGTCTACCGCCATATGGACATCGGCTCGGCGAAGATCATGCCTTCTGAGATGGACGGTGTGCCGCACTATCTGGTGGACGTGTTGGAACCGACGGAGGATTTCCACGTAGTTCGCTTTCAGCAGATGGCGAAGGAGGCCATGCGCGAGATTTGGAGTCACGGCCATATTCCCATTCTGGTGGGCGGTACGGGCTTTTATATCCAGGCGGTCACGCGCGATATTGACTTTACGGAAAATGAAGCGACGCCGTATCGGCGGGAGCTGGAAGCGCTGGCGCAGGAAAAGGGAGGCGCTTATCTGCACGGCCTTTTGGCAGAAATTGATCCGGAGTCTGCGGAAAGCATCCATGAAAACAATGTAAAGCGTGTGATCCGCGCTCTGGAATTTTACCACCTGACCGGTCAGAAAATATCGGAACACAATGAGCAGCAGCGGGGGCGCGATACGCCCTACAATCTGGTCTACTTTGTGCTGACCGATGAACGGGAGAGGCTTTATGCGCGTATCGACCAGCGTGTGGACGCGATGCTGGCAGCAGGACTGGTGGACGAGGTGGCCTCTTTGAAAGCAATGGGCTGCCACAGGGACATGACTTCTATGAAAGGCCTTGGCTACAAAGAGATTCTCGCGTATCTTGACGGAGAGTCTACACTCGAGGAGGCGGTGGAGATTCTGAAGCGCGATACGCGGCATTTCGCGAAGCGTCAACTCACTTGGTTTAAGCGGGAGCGGGACGCCGTCTGGCTGAATAAGAAGGATTTTGCATATGATGAGAAAAAGATTCTCGTACATATGCTGGAAATTCTACAGGAAAAGGCAATCACGACGGGTGATCGCGGGGCAACCTGAATCCTGTCGATGGCGAAATACCGGTCGTGGCGAGAGAAATTCACGGAGAAGAAAGGAGAAGCTATGAAGGTTTTAATGTTAAACGGGAGTTCAAAGAAAAACGGCAACACAAATCGGGCTTTGCTCGAGATCGGGGCGCAGCTCGAGAGGGAGAGCATTGAGTATGAGATCTTTCAGATTGGCGGAGGTCCGCTCAGAGACTGCATCGGCTGTAGACAATGTTCGGAGCAGGGCTGCGTATTCACGGATGATGCGGTAAATGAATTCATCGCAAAGGCGAAGGAGGCGGACGGCTTTGTGTTCGGCACGCCGGTCTACTATGCGCACCCGAGTGGGCGGGTGCTGTCCTTTCTTGACCGGGTATTCTATAGCAGCAGCCGTTCCTTCGCGTTCAAGCCGGGCGCGTCGGTCGCAGTCGCGCGCAGGGGAGGCACGAGCGCGTCCTTTGACGTTCTGAACAAGTATTTCGGTATCTCCCAGATGCCGGTCGCCGGTTCGACCTACTGGAATCTCGCGCACGGACGTGTTCCGGGAGAGGCGGAGCTTGACGAGGAAGGAATGCAGACCATGCGGAATCTGGCCCGCAACCTGGCCTGGATGATGAAATGTTTCGAGGCGGGGGCGAAGACGGGCGTCGCGCTGCCGCAGGCGGAGCGGACGTTCCAGACGAACTTTGTCCGCTGACGCGCGGAGTGTCTGCGAATATCAATCCTGATTAAGCTTTTTCAGCACGTCCGCGAGCGCGTCGAGCGTCTCGCGGACGTCTTTTTCATTTGCGTTCTCACCCATGTGGCCGATGCGGATGGCCTGTCCGGCGAGTACATCGAAGCTGCCGGCGATCATGATGCCGTGCTCACGCTTCATGCTTTCCAGAATGTCGGCGGCGCCGATTCCCTCCGGCACACGCACAACAGTTACGGTGTTGGAAAAGCCGTCTTCCAGATAGAGGGAGAGTCCCAGATCAAGAATGTATTTCCTGCATAATTCGCCGAGCTTCCGATGTCGTTCGAAGCGCTTCGGATCCGCCTTCACATTCTCCAGCGCAGTTCGCAGCCCGCAGATATCGCTGATCGGCATTGTATAGGGGAACCACTGATCTTTGTAATAATCCCGGAATACAAGGATATTCGCGTAGAAGGAGGCGATGGGCGTCCTGCGGTCTTCCATGGCTTTCATGGCTGCCGGGCTCACCGTCACAAAGGAAAGTCCGGGAGGGGCGGAGAGCGCCTTCTGCGAGCCTCCGCAGACGATATCGAGCTGTCCTTCGTCCACATGAAGCGGTTCGCCGAACATAGTGGATACCGAATCTACGACCGAGAGAATGCCGTACTCGTGGAGCGCACGGCCCATCTCCTCCACCGGGTTCAGAACGCCGCTCGGCGTGTCACAGTGCACCATCGCCGCATACTTGAAGTCATGGTGTTCCTTCAGATATTCGCGGAACGCCTCCACATCGATGGCCCGGGTGTAGGGGGCTTCATAGAAAACGGCTTCACCGCCATAGATCTTCACAAAGTTGGCGAACCCGTGTCCGTACACGCCGTTATCTACGACCAGAACACGGTCTCCGGGCTCAGTCAGGGAGGCGCAGGCGGCTTCCAGTCCGAGGATACCCTCGCCGTCCAAAATATAGGCGGGATTTTTTGTCTCCAACAATTCGTTGATCAGCGAACAGGTATCGCGATAATAATCGTAAAATTCCGGGTCGAGATCCGGGTTCGTGCAGACGAGCGATCTCGCCATGCGCACATTTTCACGAACCTGCGTGGGTCCGGGGGTCATGATTTTGTACATGTCGGTATGCTTCCTTTCTGAAAATGTATGATACTTCAACGCTTATATTTCTGTTTTCATGCCCTGTGTTTCGGAAAGTATTCGCGTTTGAACCGAAGTTCCTGCATTGCAGTCTTGTCTTTTCCGCAGGGCTCGTTCCTGGAAATATATGAGGAGTTTTATACGGTCTGTCTTCGGACAATATGTCTCACGCCCTCTGCGATCGGCAGCACCAGCACCGCGGCGACGCCGATCTGGACAAGGTTTCCGGGAATTGATAATGCGGGGGCGATCCAGTTTCCGTAGATGATGCCCTCGGCAATGTAGTAGCCGACGATCTTGATGATGCAGGCAACGGCGATGGCGAATGCGTTCCAACCGAAGCCGTGATGTTTCTCCGTGATCGCGCCGACCGTCCAGCCCATCAGGCCGACGACTACGAAGGTGAAGGGCGCCCAGAGCACCCAGCCGCCCATCAGGTCGAAGAGTGCCATTCCGATGGAGCCGGACAGTGCGCCGGTACGCTTTCCGAAAATGATGGCAGCGAGGAACAGCGGGACATTTCCCAGATGTACCAGTCCGCCGTTTGCCGCAATCGGCAGGCGGATATTGACGAAGCCGGTAGCGACGAAGGTGAGGGCGATGCACACGCCTGTGATCGCGATCTCCGAGACGCTGACGCTGTTTTTTTCAGAAGTGATTTCTCTTGTGCTCATATGTGGTCTCCTCTTTTCTGCAAATTGTCAGTTCGATGTCTGTGCGTTTCCGCAGGGAACATTTATACCCCGAAGGGAACAGGCCTTTCTGTGGAACTTTTACAGTATCCTACTCTGCATCTGGCCTTTTGAAAATAACCAGATTTATCATTTTTAACAATGCCAGATAAAGAACTTGTCAGAGAATCCAAAATATGATACGCTTCATTTAACATTTTACAGACGGAGGAATTGCAACATGAACTTTTTGGAGGAACGCATTGCAAAGGACGGTATCGTAAAAGAGGGAAATGTTCTGAAAGTCGACAGCTTTCTGAATCATCAGATGGACATCCAGCTGTTTGAACAGATGGGAGCGGAGTTTAAGCGCCGCTTTGAGGGAGCGCCGATTAACAAGATTCTGACGATCGAAGCCTCCGGTATCGGCATCGCCAGTATTGTTGCGCGCTACTTTGACGCGCCGGTCGTCTTCGCAAAGAAATCCCACACGATTAACCTCGAGGGCGAGATGTATGTCGCGGAGGTTGAGTCCTTCACGCACCGCTGCAAGAATCAGGTCATCGTTTCTCAGAAATTCCTCTCCCCGGAGGATCATGTGCTGATCATCGATGATTTCCTCGCAAATGGCTGCGCGCTGCAGGGACTGATCTCCATCGTCAATTCCGCCGGGGCGACCGTTGAGGGGATTGGCATCGCGATCGAGAAGGGCTTCCAGCCGGGAGGACGCACGATTCGGAATCTTGGTTATCATCTGGAGTCGCTCGCCATCGTGGAGAGCATGGATGCTGAGACCGGTGAGATTCGCTTCGCCCCGCAGTCATAAAATTATCTGCAAATTTATAAACCCTGCCCGGTGCGTGTGCGCGAGCTGCAGGCTGACATGTGGTTCACGAGCCATCATCAGGGGGTATATCAAAAAGAAAACAGACCGCGGTAGGACGTGTTGCTTCCTGTCGCGGTCTGCGTGATTGTAGGCAAAAAGAGTTTCGCTTCTCTGTCATACTTCGAATTTATATCCCATGCCCCAGATTGTTTTGATCAGCTCGCCCTTCTCGCCGAGTTTGCTGCGGAGTTTCTTTACATGTGTATCGATCGTGCGCGCGTCTCCGAAATAATCGTAGTTCCATACGTTGTTCAGGATCTTTTCCCTGGAAAGGGCAATTCCCTGATTTTCCATAAAATAGGCGAGCAGCTCGAATTCTTTATAGCTCAGGTCGATGTCGTGTCCGTCAATGCTCACCTGATGGGCGGATTTGTTGAGCTGGATCCCGCCCGCGATCAGCACATCTTCGCTTGCCAGCAGGTTCGAGCGGCGCAGAATGGCCTCGACGCGCGCGACCAGAATTTTGGGACTGAAGGGTTTTGTCACATATTCATCAACGCCGAGCTCAAAGCCCTGCAGTTCGTCACGCTCATCCCCCTTTGCGGTAAGCATGATGATCGGGACCTTTGAGTAACCGCGGATCTCACGGCAGACCTGCCAGCCGTCCATTTTGGGCATCATGATGTCCAGAATAATGAGCGCAATGTCCTTCTGCTCAAAGAAGATGTCAACCGCCTGCTCCCCGTCGCCGGCTTCAAGCACCTCGTAATTCTTCTTTACAAGGAAGTCTCTCACAAGCTTCCGCATGCGGCTCTCATCGTCCACTACCAGTATTTTCAGCTTCTCCATAAGCCCACGCTCCTGCAATCCAGTTTTCCTTATTCTATCAGTCTATTATGTCCATTTTGTGAAAGATTCGCTTGACAAACAGGTTTCTTTTCGGTATAGTAAAGTCCGCTACGAAAAATCTTTTGCGTTGCCTCTACATGTCTCGGGCTTGTAAAGGTTTCGACGGGGGTTTTGAAGTTGTGGCAGCCATCCGAAGGCACCGCGCAAGGTGCAAACCTAAATATAAACGCTGAAGATAATTTAGCACTCGCAGCCTAAGGGTTGCTGTCCGACTCAGGGCACCCGCACCTTGAGACCCGGGCATCATTGATGCGGGAAACGACATGCGTTAAGCTTTGCGTGCATGGGCGTATGATGAAGCTACTGAAGCCGTAAGCCTGCCGTCTGGCGTGCGGTGGAGGGAATGACAAACAAACGGCTGTGATGGGAGACACCGCAATGGAAGGGCTTTCGGACAGGGGTTCGATTCCCCTCAGGTCCATTCAAGTATGCAAATCCGGACTCACGGAGTTCGGATTTGTGCGCTTGTAAG
>JAJQBC010000051.1 GCA_021203465.1 Lachnospiraceae bacterium
TTTTCGGCTCTTTACACCTGTTACACCTATTCTGAAATACACACTCAAATTTTTGAAAGTTTGCAGTTCTGCATGAAATTCGTGCTTTGTGCAAAACTGCGCTAAACGATAATCCTACGGAGTTTTAGGAGTAATAGGAGTAACATATATAAGAAAACCGTTGATATTTCAGACTTTTCCGCGTTACACCTATTGTTACACCTACGTTACACCTACCTGGTAGGTGTAACGCTCAGAAGGGCAGCTCTCCGTCATCGTCGTCCAGCTCCGTGAACGCTCCCATCGCTATCTGCGAGGCCGCAGGGCTTGTCACCTCTGATTCGTCGTAGGCTTCCTCTGCTTCGTCCAGGGGGTCATGGTTTTCGGCCAGTTTCCCGATGTGGAATTCCACGAACCTGCAGGAGCGCTCTCCGAATCGCCGTACAACGGAATATGTCACCCTGCCGCTCTTTTCGGTGTGCGCTGTGACCAGGCCGTTGTCCGCCAGGTACTTCATGGTCTTTCGAGGAGAATATCCCGCCTTGCTGAGTGCCTGGTTCAGCTGCGTGGGGAAGATGTAGACGGTGTTTCCGCTTTCGTTTGTCATGCCCAGGCAGGTACCGATCACGTTAGTGCCGAAGTAGGCTTTATTGGACAGCACCCAGTCCACGATGAACTGCGTTGCGTTTTCATTGACGTCGGTGCTGTTGTTCTGCGCCTGTTCTTCCAGAACGGCTGCGGCCATGCGCTTTGCGGCTTGCCACGATTCTTCCTGGATGCCTACGGCCTGCAAAATTCCCGAATCGCTTTCCGAAATGGGAGAGGGGGTGTTGCTTTTGGCGGGGGTGAAGAACCAGCTGTCGATCATGGCATCGGCCAGGGCCACCGCCGATATGCCGGAAATGTGGGAGCCGTTCTTCCCGTCGCTGATTGCATGGACGTAGCTTTGCATCCGCTCGTATGCCTCGCAGATGGGGCGCTCTCCGAGCTGGATCAGGCGCTCCACGAAGGCGGGGCCTGCCCAGCCGCAGTTCATGACGGCCTGCTGGTGCATCAGTCCGGCATCCTGTTCGTTGTCGAACGGGCCGCCGTATATCTCAAGCACACGGGTGCTGACACCAGTCTGCGAGGTTTCGGTGCTGAGGGGTTCTTCCCCGGTGGCCAGGGCGACGGTGCGCCACTGTTTGGTGCTTTGCAGGCCGCCGCTCTTTGCGCCTCTGATCTTGCCGGTGCCGGATGCGATCATGTAGACGATCTTCTCCAGCGCCCCCTGGTTTGTTCCAGCAAGCTGTCTCTCATCTATGCCCAGGGGAAGGTCGCAGTAAAATGCCGCCGTTCTCTCCAGGCCGACCTGCGTGGCGTTGAAGTTGACCATCAGCCTTTCCGGGTCGCCCCAGGCCGAGAGTGCTGCTTTCAGGGCGGCGGTCTTTCCGCCTTTGGAGCTGCCCCAGTTGTATACGAAGAAGATCCGCTGTTTGACGATCCGCAGCAGCGGCGCTGCGAAGCTGGCCGCCAGGATGAACCTGAACTTGTTTCTGCCCCGGTGATGGGCCATGGTTCCGACCCACCCGTCCATCGTCCCGTTTTGGCAGTAGGCGGCGGCCATGCCACGCTGCGACGGGTCGATGTCCAGGACGATTCCCTTGTCATGGCCGGGAATGAACCTGTTCCCCTGTTGCCATCCGAAGGTGCCGGTGCTGTCCACCTTTGGGATCACGTCGATGTTCTCTGCCTCCAGCGCTCCCAGGAAGCTGACCACCTTTTTGCTGTTCTCCGAGGTGATTGTGCAGCCCAGGTCTGCGAGGGCCGTGATTGACCGGCTCTGGAATATCGTTGACCGGGGGTAGATGGCAGTTTGCCATTGGTTGTCCCGCTTGAAGGCCACTTCGATTTTCTCTTCCCCGGTTTCTATGCTCTGGAGCCGCTGCGTCAGCAGGATGGGCGTTCTGCAGCACAATGTAGGGGTGTACTTCTTTTCGTCGATGAAGCTGATTCCCCGGTCTGAACATAACCAGCCCTCCGGCTGCCGGAGCTGGATGGGTGCGCCGCTGATCATCTCTGGAATCTGTTCATGCTGGTAGTCTACCGGCTGGGCTTCCTTCAGGGCTTTCTTGATCATGTCCGACGCTTCCTGCTGCCCGTACTTGAGGTACAGGTCGGACGGGTCTTTTTCGCCCATCGTGCTGCAGGCCCAGGTGTAGACCTCCCCGATGAAGCCGCCCTCACGGAGACCGGCGCACACTTTGGCGATGAAGGTGTCGCCGCCCTTGTCCGGCTCATGGTGCAGGTAGAGCTTCAAGTCCTGGAGAACGTTCGCCTGTTCCGGGTGGAACATGGACGCCCCGGCCACGCCAATGGCGGGGATGTCCATGTACCAGAGGCTTTGGGTGTCGCTTTCGCCCTCCACGACCACGGCATAACCGGCCACGCTGAATTCCGGGATGCGCCATTCTCCATATAGGCAAATCTTCCCGGAGCTGCCCTTGCGCCACCTGAATTCTTTTTTGCCGTAGCGCTTGCGGTAGGTGCTTTCCTCTCCGTCGATGTTGTAATAGGGCATCTTCAGCCAGGTAACGCCGTTGCGATCTTTCCCCGTGGAAAGGCGGCAGCGTTCCTCCAGCCATTTGGTGGGCAGCCGCTTTTCAAAGCCATACTGCTCCACGCTGTATGGCTCGAAGGTCGGGGGCGTGTCCTTTTTCGCAGGCTTTGGTTTCTCCGTCTGCACCCCGTATTTCTCCAGGATTTCCTTGTAGGCGGTCTTTGTGTCCACCCCGTGGAGCTTGCTCCAGAAGGTGATGAAGTTCCCGCCGTCATCCTCGGAGAAGCAGTGCCACATCCCTGTCTTCAAATCAACTGAGAAACTGCTGTTCCGATCCTGGTGAAACGGGCAGAGACCGGTGAGGTTGTCCCCCGCAATTTTATATTTTTCGATCACTGCGGTATATTCCGCCCGGTAGTCTACGATGTTATCAAGGTCTACCGTTCCCCTTGCCACCATTTTTTCACCACCCCATTCTGTTTCTGTTATCCCTTCATCCGAGAGGGGGTGGTGGTACCCCCCCCGGAGTGAAGGTGCGTAGGCTTGTTTTTGCTGTGGTGCTTAGGCGAAGGGCAGGTCATCGTTCGAGGGTGCCTCTGTGAACTCTGCGTCCGTGGTCTCTGCGACGGGGGCCGCGGTGGTTTCGCTCCCCGCTGCAGGCACCGTGGCATAATCGTCCAGGGAGATGGACATCTCTTTGTACTTCGTCTTAATCTGGCGGCGCATCTCCCCAGCCAGGGACATGGTGGCCGGGGGCAGCGTCCCCTTCTTTTCCATGACGATGGTGCTGTAGTCGATGCCGTTGCCGTTGGTCGCTTTGGCCAGCTTGAAGCTGACCACCAGGCCGGTGTAGGGGATGCCCTTGCTGGCCATGATCTTCCGCATCTGGCGGTTGACTTCCTTGATGCTGGTGGGCGGCACCGTCAGCAGGTAGAAGTTCGGGTCGCCGTCCCGCATCAGGTAGATGCGGCGCATATTCTTGCAGGCTTTGCCCTTGCCGCCCCTGACATCGGTGCCGTACTGATTCAGGGGGCAGGTGTCGCAGTTGCGAAGCTCCCCGGTGGCAGGCCAGTAGCCGGTCTTCCCGTCCATGCTGGAGCAGGCCGGGATCTTGTCTTCCTGATTGTTCGACTGGCCGAAGGCGTTAGGCCAGTAGGCGTTCATCTGGTGGCTGAATACGATGACACCCTGGATTTCCTTCAGGTAGTCTTCGTCGCCGTCTTCGTCGCCCTGGACAATGTAGGCCAGACCGCCGCCAGAAGGCAGCTTGATGGTGCGGCAGGCGATGCCGCCGTCATCCTCGAAGTCGGCCATTTCGTCCTGCAGTTCCGCCATCAGGTCTTCGTCCATGCCCTCGTATGACTTTGCAATGTGAAAGTTCTCCATGACGGCCAGTGCGTTCTTTTTCTCAGTTGCCATGATCTCATTCCTCCATTAGTATTCATCCGCATCGGCGGGGTCGGCTTCCTCGAAGTCATCTTCAGCCGATTCGGCCAGTTCTTCCAGGGGGGGGTCTTTTCTACGGTTTCGTAGGTGTAAAGGTCACTCAGGGTGCGTTGCATTTCGGCGGCCATCTCAATGATGACTTTGGCCGCAGCGGCGGAGCTGTTGCAGAGGCTGCTGACCGCTTCCAGCGCCGGGTAGTTCGGGTCGGCCAGGGTGCGGAGCAGTTGCGCCATGTCACCCTTGATGCTCTTGATGGCTCCGTTTACGGCGGAGAATCTCTCAGCGGCGATGCCGTAGGCTTCGTGCCGGTTCCGCACCTTGCTGGGCGGGTTGTCCCCATCGACAGTCATGACCTCCACGAACTTGATCGTGGTCATGATGTTCTCAGCGATGGTGCGCTCTGGTTCCAGCCTCGTGTCGAGGGCTGTCTGTTCGCAGCCACTCATTCCTTTTTCCTGCCTTTCTTTTTGGTTTCCTTGCGGCGGGAGATGTCTGTCCCGTCGTAGCTGCGGATGACGGCCTGGAGGGCATCGGACAGGTCGCCGTTCTCATCGACGTAGGCTTTCATGGTGGATTGTAGGGTGCGGTGGTCTACCCGCTCCACGATGATGTCTCCCAGCCCCTCTTCCCGGAGGGTTTCGAAGAAGTCCACCCCAGCGGCGGTCAGATCGTCAGCCGACTTTTTTGAGTAGTAGGTCTTTTCGATCAGGCTGAAAACGTAGCCCCCGGTGGTAATGCTGGGGCAGTCATCGTCCAGCATCTGCTGGGCGATCCGTTCCTTTGCCGCCTCAATGGCGGCGTTGTTGTCTTTGGTCTGCTTGGCGAGGGATTCTTTCTCTTCCAGCAGCCCCTGGTACTCTCGTACCATGTCGAGCAGTTCCATGTTGCTCATTCCTTTCGTTTGGCTTTACTCTACTCTACTCTGAAGTCCAGGGGAGGGCGGTCAGACGCTTTTAGCAAAGGGGGCGAAAATGGATTCAAACATGAGCCAGTCGAATTGCTCTTGATAGCTTTTCTTTCCCCAGCTCTCCAATTCCGTCATAGCGTTTGCAGTGTTCCGTTGAATTCCGTAGCGTCCCATTGCCAGCTTGATGAAGCGCTTCCTGTTGGTGCAGCGCATGACTTTGGGGCGCTGTATCTTGATTTCCAAGACCGAATTGGCCGGGCGCAGGTGCGAGGTTGGTTCCTGGCAGTCCGATTCGGAGCAGCTCAGGAACGTGTCTTCGTGAATGTCTATTTCGGTGGTGCTTCCATCATCGTTGATGTCGTAGCATTTGGCCGGCGCTGAATCTTCACCCATCGTCTTCATCCTCCCATCCTAAATCCCATTCGTCCGGCTGGTCGAGATCCCGGTTGATCTTTATGACGGTGACCACGATGATGGTGACCGCCCCAACAACGGCTCCGAGCAGGAAGCCGCCGAGAAACCCAATCATTCCGCATCACTCCCTTTGAATAAATGTCGCCAATCATCCACCACGGTCTTTGCCAGGTCTTCTTTCTTGCTGAGGGACTGGAGAACCTTGCTGTCGATGGTGTTCTCCACCACCAGGTGGATGTAGGTGCAGGTGTTGCGCTGGCCGATCCTGTGAATCCGGCTCATGCTTTGGCTGTAGGTGGCGTAGTTGAAATTCACCGAGTAGTAGACGCAGGTGTCTGCTGCTGTCAGGGTGATCCCCGTCCCCGCCGTGTCAATCTGGCCGATGAAGACCATCGTGGCCGGGTCGGTCTGGAACTGCTGGACGATGTCGCCCCGCAGGTTCTTGTCGATGTCTCCGTAAATGGCCACGCTCTTCATGCCGTGCTTGCCCAGGGCCTTGTCTGCCAGCTTGATGATCTCCATGATCTCTGGGATGAACCGGGCGAAGATCACCAGCTTCTTTTTGCCCTCGACCACGTAATCGTGGAGAATATCTGAGAGGGCATCCAGCTTTCCGTGGCTCACGAGCTGCGGCTTGTCCGCATCGTCTTCCACCAGGAACCCCCCGGTGAACTGCTGCAGTCGGAGCAGCTTTGTCAGGACGGTGGTGGCGGTTATCTTCCCGCCGCCGTCAAGCTCTGCGTAGCTGTCACGCCGCAGCCGGTCGTAAAGGTTCCGCTCTTTGCTGTCCAGGGTTATGTAGCGGTTTTCGAAGGTCTGTTCCGGCAAGTCCAGGGCTTCTTCCTTCGTCACCCGGTAGGCGATGGAGTATTCCTTCTTGATCAGCTGATCCAGGTCACGGTAAGCCACCACCTGCTTTCGGTTGAATCCTCCCATCACCGCATACCGGCCTCGGAAGGCGTAGTAATTGGTGCCAAAGACGGTAGGGTCGAGGAAGCGGTACTGGCTGAAGATGTCCATTGCCTCGTTCTGAATCGGGGTGCCGGAAAGGATCAGCTTGTACCGGGCTTTGTCTCCCAGATGGTGCATGGCCTTGCTCTGGTTTGCATCATGGGTTTTGATGCGCTGGCTCTCATCGGCGATGATCAGGTCAGCGTCGTACTCCATGAGCCGCTCTTCGATGCCGTCCCGCCAGACCGATTCGTAGTTGATGACGGCCACCTTGAGCGCCTGGAAAGGGAACCGCTCCAAATCGTCCATCTGCTTGAGCCTCTGGGTCTTTGTTCCGAGCAGCGTCTTCACTATGTAGCGGAAGTCTGCGTACTCTTTGAACTCTTTTGGCCATACGGCGCAGACGCTGGTGGGGGCTACCACAAGCACCCGATTGATCTTGCCCATCTGGTATCCGGCCCCGGTGATTGCGATGACCGTCAGGGTCTTCCCGCAGCCGGTTCACCCATCTCAAACAATAACCCGAACCCGTGGTGTTGCGTGAGGGCTGTCTGCTGAGATGCCATTCAAACCACCCCCTTTTTAGCGTAGGTAACGCCGCTTTCTTCTGGATGCGCCCGGTGGTATTCCATGTGTTCTTTGGAATCTCTAAAGACCATGAGGTTCTCTGGGCGGTTGTCATGCTTGTTTCCGTTAATATGGTGAACGACTTCCCCCGGCTTCAATTTTCGACCGAGCATCCGCTCTGCT